>JAUXOC010000072.1 GCA_030682495.1 Alphaproteobacteria bacterium
GGTGCAGAAAGATGCTGCGTGATAAAAACCGGCGGCACACCCGCCCTCTCCACGCCTTGGCTTTCGAGGCAAGCCCGCATATCACAGAGCACACGCTCCAGTGCCGCTGGCCCGCCGGTTGAGGCGGCCAGCGCAACGGCACGGCGTGGCATGGGGGCAAGCGGCGGCCTCTCCCCCTGCGCTGCCATGCGCTAGATCAACCCGACCTGACGGAATTTGCTTTGGAGAATTTCGGCATCAAAAGGCTTCATGATGTATTCATCCGCGCCGGCGGAGAGCGCCATTTCTATGGCGGGCATATTGTTTTCAGTCGTGCAAAAAACGATCTTGACCGCTGCGCCACCCGGCAAGGCGCGCAGCGCGTGCATGAAATCCATGCCGTTCATCACCGGCATGTTCCAGTCCAGTAAAATCATCGCGGGCATTTCGGCGCGGCAAGCATCAAGCGCCGCGGCGCCATCGCCAGCTTCGGCACAATCAAACCCGAGGCCTTCGATCATCATACGTGCCAGTTTGCGAACAACCACGCTGTCATCGACGATCATACATTTTGTCACGGCGCGCTTCCTTGTCTCTGTGCGGCGGCGGCTATTTTATCTGCCAATCGTTTCATATCAATCACCGGCATGATCCGGTTTTCATGACGGCATATCTTTTGCGCCGCAAAACCCCATTTTGGCGCGCCGGCCGGCAGCGGCTCCAGCTTTTCTGGCGCAAAGATCACGACATCGCCGCAGGTTTCCACCAACAGACTATAAAACGTCCCGCCAGCGTCAGCAATAATATTCATAGCGGCGGAAGACGAGGCCGTTCCTTCCAGCAGGCAGGCCATATCGAGCGCCGGCAGCACATGGCCGCGCAGATTGACAATACCCGCAACCCCGCGCGGCGCGGCTGGAACCGGCGCAAAAGGCAGCTCGCGCGCCACTTCTCGTACGGCAGATACGGCAATCGCACATGCGATGCCGCCTGCGGTAAAAACCAGATATTGCGCTGCCGTATCGTTCATGCCCGCTGCCTGATGTTTGAAAGCGTTACCAGAAGCTTCGTCCGGTCGAATTTTGTGATAAAATCGTCAAAGCCGGCGGCGCGGCCGCGGCTTTCGTCATGACGCGTTGCATGGGCAGAAAGCGCCAGCAAGGGCGTTTCGCGCCATGCGCTGCCTTCCGCCCGCACAGCGCGTGCAAAAGCAAGCCCGTCCATATCCGGCATTTCGATATCACTGATAATCAGATCAAAGCGCCCGCCGTGGTCGCGCAGCGAAAGCGCGCTTGCGACATCCGCCGCAACCTCGACGCGGTATCCCGCCTGTTCCAGCACCGGCGTCAGCAGCCCGCAAAAAAACGGGCTGTCGTCGATCAGCAAGATGCGCCCCTTGTCATCAGTTGCGCCGCTGGTTTCGTCTACTTGCACAAACAGGTTTTCGACCGCCAGCACATCGGCAGGCCGTCCGCCGATCATCCGGCTACCGGGCCGCGCGTCTTGCGCGGGGATATCGACAACACCGCTGATTGTGCGGCACGGCAGACAGACGCGCTGCGTGTCCTGCCGAAGGATAAGAACAAAGGCCGGATCTTTGACCGCCGCCGACAGACAAATCGGCAACAGCTTGTCATCGCAAGCATAATATTGTCCGCCATCCTGTGCGGTATGCAGCGCGGCAGGTGAAAACCTTTGCACAGTTTCCACCACAGACACCGGCAAAGCGCACAGCCCGCCGAGGTCAAAAGTCAAAATCCGCTGCATATCCGCGCTGTGCGGCGCTGTTTCTGCGGCTTCCTCTGCCTGCACCGCAACCCCGCAGCGCGCGAGCAGGCGCCGCACATCGACGATCATCGCGGGCGCGCCATTGGCCAGCAACGCGAGCCCCAGATAAACTCCGGTGTCCTGTAAAATTTCGGGTACAGGCTTCACAACGATATCACCTGTCCAGAGGATACCATCAATGGCCAGCGCGGCCGTCATCCGCTCTGCCCGCACGATAACCGCGAAGCCCCCTTCGTGCGGCGGCACCAGCGCGGCAGCCTCGAGCGACAGCGGCAAGGACAGCAGCGGCAGATGCACACCTTCGTGGTAAAAAACAGGCCGTGCGCCTGCGTATTGCACAGCACCGTCCCTTCGGCAGAAGCGCAAGACAGCGCTGCGCGGCAATACAAATGTCTGTTTCCCCGCTGTCACCAGCACCGCGGGCAGCATGGCCAGCGTCAGCGGCACACGCATGGTAAAAACCGCACCTTTGCCGGTCTCTGGTGGCATCGCCGTGATTGTGCCGCCAATCGAAGCCAGCTGCGCCGCCGCGGCATCCAGCCCGACGCCGCGCCCCGCCATATCGCCCACCTGTGCCGCGGTTGAAAAATGCCGCGCAAAAACCAATCCCGCCACCTGTACGTCTGTCAGAACCGCGATTTGCGCCGCGGTTGCGATGCCCGTCGCCAGTGCCTTTTGCCGGATTGCCTCCAGATCAAACCCGCGTCCGTCATCTGAAACCGTGATAACCACCTGCCCCTCTGCCGCGCGTGCAGAAAGGTAAATAACCCCCTCGGGCGGTTTTCCGGCGGCGCGGCGGTTTTTCGACGGCTCGAGACCATGCGACAGGCAGTTGCGCACCAGATGGGCAATCGGATCACGAATGACGTCGAGCACCTGACGATCCAGCAGCGTTTCACCGCCTTCGGTCTCCAGCCGCACCGACAGCCCCGCGCCGGCGGCAAGGTCGCGCACCAGCCGCGGCAAACTGCGCCAGGCTTCCATGACCGGCTGCAAACGGCCACGCAGCACTTCGGCCTGAAGGTTTTGCGTCAGCTGTGCAAATTGCGCCGCCCCCGCCGCATCTATCGCGTTCGCCACTTTCAGGCGTTCGCGCACAAGCGCAATTTCGCCGCTAAGCGCCAGCAGATTGTCAAAAACATCGCTTTGCACACGCAGAACCGGTGCAGGCAGCGCGGCGCGGCCAGCCTTGATCGGCAAAGAGGGCAGACTGAAAGACTGACCTTCCGCCGCCGCCGCAAGCGCGGCGCGCAAAGCTTGCTCTTCGGGCGGGATCTCTTGCGGCTCTGCGCCGCTGCTTTTGATCTCGGCCACGATCAGGCGCATGCCGTCGAGCGCCGCGAGCAAAAGAGAAACAGAATCTGGCAACAACGGCAGCGCTCCGCCGCGCACCTGTGACAGCAGGTCTTCCGCCGCATGCGCCAGATCGCCCAGACGGCGAAAACCCAGAAAACCGCAAGTGCCTTTCAGGCTATGTGCGGCGCGAAAAACTTCGGCCAATGCGCGCGCATCTTCCGGCCGGCGCTCCAGCGTGACAAGCTGCGCCTCCAGCGCCTGAAAGCGCTCTTCGGCTTCACTCAGAAAATCCTGAAGAATATCGTCGAGCCGCATGCCACCCCCACACGCGATGCGAGGGCACCGCTCTTTTATGATGGCGCGAATGGATTAAGTTTCGGTTAGCCCTGCGCAGATGCATTCGTACGCATGCATACCGCAATAGGCTGCGCAAGGAGCAGGCCAAGGGCGCTGCGCAGGAGTGACTGCATCTGTATGCGGGGATCAGACTTTGAGATTGAACTCGATACGTCCGAAATCGTTTTGCGCCTGCCAGGACAGCTCGATTCCAAAATAATCGGCGAAACGTCCGGTGATATAGGCATGTACGGAACGTGGATCGAGATCTTCGGCAGAGGTCTCGCCGCGCAGCGCCGCTTCGGCACCATCGCGGAAACCGGCATGGTTACCTGTGACCAGAATGCGCAGCCCCTTGTTGCCGTCAAGCGCGGAGACGGCGATTTTTCCTTCGCCGTGATTGCATTCTTCGGCCAGCACCAGAAGGTTAAGCAAGATTTTGAAAAAACCACGCGGCGGCATGGAAAATTTCACACCAAGATCAGGCTCAAATTCGGCCTGAATACGACCCTGCCCGATCAACTCGAGGAAGGCATCACGGATTTCTTTGAAGCCGACATTTTTATCGGTACCCGCTGCGCCATAGGAAAGACGGAAAGCCTTGAGACGGATAGATGCCTGCTGAGCGCTTGACGCGATCAGCTGCACGGCTTCTTCGCCGGCATCTTCGCCCAGTTCCTGCATCAACTCGACACCATTATTGACAGCACCAACCGGACTGACGAGATCGTGACAAATGCGCGAGGCGATTAGCTCCAGTACGCGCGGATGCAGTGTCATATTTTCATTCATCTTTACATTCCCCTAAATGCGTTGATTAAAACGGCGAGCCGATACCGCTTTGCGACAGCTGCGAGACCAGCTGCGCCTTGAGCTTTGCAAGACCGTCCGCATTAAACCCTTCGGCGCGGATGGTCAGCACATCTTCGGTATTTGAAGCACGCATCAGCCACCAGCCATCCGGCGTTGTGACGCGCACACCATCAATATCGTTGATCGACACATCCTGTGCGTTTTCGCTGCGCAGGCGCGCCAGAATTTCAGGTGCGATTTTAAATTTACGCTCTGCCGGCACATGAAAACGCACTTCGGGCGTGTTTTCCATCTTTGGCAAATGCGCGACGAGGTCGGCCAGCGGCTTGCCGCTGCGGCTGAGGATGTCCAAAAGGCGCACAGCGCAATAAGGCGCATCGTCAAAGCCGTAATATTTATCGGCAAAACAGATATGCCCCGCCAATTCGCCTGCCAGCGGCGATTGCAGTTCCTGCGCGCGCGCCTTGATAAGCGAATGCCCCGTGTTCCACATCACTGGCTTGCCGCCGAGACGCTCAATCTCGTCAAACAGCACGCGGCTGCATTTGACGTCGGCAATCACATGCGCGCCGGGGTGCGTTTTCAAGACCTCGGCCGCATAAACCGCCATGAGGATATCCGCCCAAAGGATATTGCCCGCCGCATCCACCGCGCCGATACGGTCACCGTCACCGTCGAAACCGATACCGATGTCGCAGCCATTGTCGCGCACTGCTTTTTGCAGATCGACAAGGTTCTTGGCGACCGTCGGATCGGGGTGGTGATTGGGGAAAGTGCCGTCAATCTCGTCAAACAGCAGCACATGTTTGCCCGGCAGTTTTTTGACAAGGCGGCGGATAATTTCGCCCGTCGCGCCGTTACCGCAATCCCACGCGACGGAAAGATCGCGCGTGCCGTGATAATCCTGCATCATCCGGTCGATGTAGATATCCTGCACATCGGCTGTCGTGATCGTACCCGTGCCGGATTCAAAATCGCCCGCGGTGGCGAGCTTACCGATTTCCTGCACCATCGCGCCGTAAAACGGGCCGGTGCTATAGGCCATTTTAATGCCGTTGTAGCTGAGCGGGCTGTGCGAGCCGGTCACCATCACGGCGGCGTCCATGCCGCGCGTTTTCATGGCGAAATAGACCATCGGCGTGGGGCCCAGACCGATGTTTTCGACATCCAGCCCGCAATCGGTCAGGCCGCGCAT
>JAUXOC010000077.1 GCA_030682495.1 Alphaproteobacteria bacterium
GAGGGCACATTCCACCCCGTGATGTATTTCGGCTGGTATTACCCCAATATTTTCCCGGGGTTTGTTTTTGGCATGCTGCCGGTTTTGGTGCAGATTGTCTTTATCGGCATCGTCTATCTGGCGCTGCGCGGCCGCGATACGGTGCCGCCCGATGCACATAAACAGCCGCAGGGCCGCAAAAGAAAAGAGACAGAAGAGGAAGTCACATGGACGTCGTAATGCGCGTAAATCTGGCCGAAGTCGCCGCAGGCAAACCCGCAGGCGCGCCGCCCAAACCCGCCGCCCGCGCATTGGTGCATCCATGGCTGGACTTCTGGCTTTTGGGCGGCTTGTCTTTTATCGGGCTCGGCGTGGTGTGGCTGGCGATCGAGGTGATGGGGTTGAATATCGGCGGGCGCGTGCCGTGGTGGGCTTACTATGCTGCCTTTGCGGTCAATTACCCGCACTTCGCCTATTCGTACCAGTTGTTCTACAAAAACTACACAAACCGCCTGATGGCGCCGGAAACCGAATGGCAAAGCCGCATCCGTCTCGCGATTGCAGGCATCATCGTGCCGATGCTGATGATTGGTTACTTCATACAGGCGGGTATGCTGCAAGACCGCCAGCTGCTGGGCTATGGTGTTTCGGCCATGCTGTTTTTTGTCGGCTGGCACTACGTCAAGCAGGGCTATGGCGTTTTAATTACGACCTCGGTTTACAAGGGCGTTTTCTACGGCGGCTGGCAAAAACGCGCGCTCTATATCAATGCCTATGCCATCTGGGGCTATGCCTGGCTCAAAGGCAACGTCATGCTGGCGCAGCATAAATATTACGATGTGTCCTATTACACCATTGACCTGCCGCGCGTCTGGATGACTTATGCGGGCTGGGTCGCGCTTGCGACATCTGCTGTGGCGGGCGCGGTTTTGCTCTGGGTCTGGCTCAAGGAAAAAAAGGGTATTACGCCAAGCGGTATCGTCGGTTATGCCAGTTCCAGCTATTTCTGGGTGCTGTTGCCGCATGTGCATCCGCAGTTCTTTTTCTTTATCCCGCTGTTTCATTCGCTGCAGTATCTGCCCTTTGTTTACAAATTCAAGAAAAGCGAGTTTTTGCACGAACAGCAGGCCATCCCGCCCGAACAAACCACCGAACGCCAGCGCCGCTGGATCCGTCTGGTGATGTTCGTTTTTGGCGGCATTGCGCTGGGCGCGCTGTTTATGGATCTGGTGCCTGCCGCGATTGACAAGGTGGTGGCTGACGACTGGGCGCATTTCAGCCGGAATTATTTCATCGTCTGCTTCCTGCTGTTTATCAATATCCATCACTTTTTTATCGACAGCGCCTTCTGGCGCCGCGACAACAAGGATGTGCAGAATTATCTTTTCAAGGCCTAGCCCGCTGAGGCCTTTGACAAGGCAGGCAAAAATCGAAAGCCATTCTGGGCGCACCCTGACCGTGTTATAATGGGGCATGCGGACGGAAATGCCCGCATATGCCGATTCCAGAACAGGAGCAGGTGTCATGAGCAATATCCTTTCCATGTTATCCGCCGCCGCGGCGGGAAAAAACAATGCCGCCGTGACGAAAACGGCGGAGCGTAGACTTATCGACCGGTTGGCCGCCGAAGACCCTGCCAAAGCCAAGGCGGTGCAGGAACGTATGGATTCGATGGCGGATACCCTGCGCAAAATGCAGCAGCTGCGTCAGGATCAGGCCGCGGCGCGCAAGGAAGCGGCGCGGCAAAAAATCGCGCGTATCAAGGCGCAGATACAGGCCATGAAAATGATGGCGGGGGCGGATCCGAAAGCCAATGCCCGCCAACTGGCCCGTTTGGCGCGGGAGCTTGCCGGCGCTGTACGTGAATTCAGGGGCGCGGGCGGTGCGGGCGGTATGGATGTGACGGGTGGTGCCGTTGCATCATCATCTGCGGCGCCCGCAGCAGAGGGGGTTGCGGAAGGCAGAACGGCTGCAGAAGCAGTGTCTGGCGCGGTACAGGGCGACAGAAGCGGGCGCGGCGGTGCGCCGGAGAGCAGCGAAGAGGATCGTGCCTTCGCAGAAGACGTGCGGCGGCTGCAGCGCCAGATCAAAAGCATGCTGGAGCAGGAAAAACGGCGCCTGGCCGAAGGCGGCAAGGTGGCAACCGACGGAACGCAGGGAGCCGATGCGGCGCTGCGCGATGTGGAGAGGCACATCTACGCCATTGAAAACCCGCCCCCTTCGATCAATATTCAGGTATAGGCTTTTACGGCAAGAGCCTCCGCTTTTGGGAGGCCTCTGTCGCCGTGATAAAAGAGCCTTCGGGCTCGTATATTTTCAGGGTATCGTGTAACCAAGCCCCCTTACCGAGCGTTAACGGCAAAGAAGAGCTTGAAAGGAAGGGCGATATGAAACGCAGGGATTTTATGGCCGGTGTCGCCGGTGCGGTTTTTCTGGTCTGGCCCGGTGTGGGGCTGGCGCAGCAATCTACGCCCGAAGGTGCCGCGCCGCCGCGTGCGAATCCGCTGGATGTAAAGGAGAGAGCAAAAATGAACGAGAGCCTGACCCCCGCGCAATGCCATGTCCTTGACGAAGAAGGGACGGAGCGCCCCTTCACCAGCCCGCATCTGACCGAAAAACGCAAAGGCACATTTGTCTGCGCGCGCTGCAAGACGCCGCTGTTTAAGTCGGGCACAAAGTTTGACAGCGGCACAGGCTGGCCGAGTTTTTACGAGCCGATTGCAGGCGCGCTTGGCACCAGAGAGGACACGAAACTTGGCTATACGCGCATAGAATACCATTGCGCCAAGTGCGGCGGGCACCAGGGGCATGTGTTCAACGACGGGCCGAACCCCACGGGGCTGCGGTACTGCAATAACGGCGTGACGCTTGAATTTGTTCCCGATGCCGAATAAGATGCCGGTGTATTTGAAAACGTAACCGACACAAGGAAACAGGCATGCTTAAAAAATCTCCCCTCCTCGCGGCGCTGGCCATGGTGCTGCTGCTCTCCGGCTGCTTCGAAGACGAAAAGAAAGCCGAAGGACCCGCGCCCGCCGCGGCAGAAATCGTCCAAACATCCGAAGGCGAAGTCTCGGATGCCGTGGTCATGGATGGCGGCGAAGAAATGCCGGTCGAAATCACTGAAGAAGCTGCGCCTGCCATCGATATTTCCGCGCTGGCATCGGGCGAATGGCTGCTGGAGCAGATCAGAGGCGCAGCTCTCACCGCGGGCGGCGCGCCGAGCATGACGGTAGAAGCCGATGGCAAAGTCAGCGGGGACAGCGGCTGTAACCGTTTCTTTGCTGAATCACGCCCGGCACCGGATAATAACATTTCTTTCCTGGGCATCGGCTCTACCAAGCGCGCCTGTGCGGATATAGCGCGTAACGATCAGGAAATGAAATTTCTAAACGGTCTTCTGGCTGTTGCGACATGGCATGTCGATGAAGCTGCCGGCGTGCTGCACCTGACCGACGCAAATGGTGCTGACGTTCTCGTCTTCTCCAAAGCGCCCGCAGCGGAAGAAACCGAAGAAACGCCCGCCGCCGAATAAGGCGCAAGCGCACACAAAAAAGCCCGGGATTGTTTCCCGGGCTTTTTTTTATGGGGGCCATCCGCGGTTTAATCTCCGGCGCGGTAATTGGGGGCTTCGCGGGTGATGGTGACGTCATGCACATGGCTCTCGCGGTATCCGGCGCCGGTCATGCGGATGAATTTGGCTTTTTCCTGCATCTCGGCAATTGTCGTGCAGCCGGTATAACCCATCGAGGCGCGCAGGCCGCCGATCATCTGGTGGATAACAGCATTGATCGGGCCTTTGTACGGCACGCGGCCTTCGATGCCTTCGGGTACCAGCTTCTGGCTTTCCTTGACCGACCCTTGTGCATAGCGGTCAGCCGAGCCCTGCACCATCGCGCCCACCGATCCCATGCCGCGGTATTCCTTGTACGAACGGCCTTGGTAAAGGATAACCTCGCCCGGTGATTCGTCCGTGCCCGCGAACATGCCGCCCAGCATCACGCAATCCGCGCCCGCCGCAATCGCCTTGGCCAGATCGCCGCTGCTGCGGATGCCGCCGTCGGCAATGACAGGCACGTCAAATTTGCGCGCGGCATCGGCCACGTCCATGATGGCGGTCAGCTGCGGCACGCCGATACCGGCGACAATCCGCGTGGTGCAGATCGAGCCGGGGCCGATGCCGACCTTCAGGCAATCTGCGCCCGCATCGATGAGCGCCTTTGCGGCATCCGCCGTGGCGATATTGCCCGCGACGATGCGCACGCGGTTGTGCAGACGGCGAATTTTTTTTACCATGTCGCCGACAGATTTCGCATGGCCATGCGCGGTATCGACAACGATCAGATCCACATCGGCCTCGACCAGCGCGGCGGCGCGTTCAAAATTGCTCTCCCCCGTGCCGATGGCGGCGGCAGCGCGCAGGCGGCCTTCGCCGTCTTTGCAGGCGGTCGGGTGCAGCTGCGCTTTTTCAATGTCCTTGACGGTGATCAGCCCGATGCAACGTTCGTTATTGTCGACCACCAGCAGTTTTTCGATGCGGTATTTGTGCAAAAGGTCTTTGGCCTTTTCCTTGTCGGCTTTGTTGTAAACTTTGACGAGATTTTCCGACGTCATCAGCTCGCTGACTTTTTGCTTCGGGTTTTTGGCAAAGCGCACATCGCGGTTGGTCAGGATGCCGACCAGCTTGCCGTTTTGCAGCGTGACCGGAATGCCCGAAATGTTATTGCTGCGCATGCAGGCCAGGGCCTCGGCCAAGCTCGCATCGGGGCGGATGGTGATGGGGTTCACGACCGTGCCGCTTTCATAGCGTTTGACGCGGCGCACTTCCTCCGCCTGCTGGTCAATGCTCAGGTTGCGGTGGATCACACCAATACCGCCGGCCTGTGCCAGCGCAATCGCCGCCGCGCTTTCGGTCACGGTATCCATCGCGGCGGACAGCAGCGGAATATTCATGCCGATATCGCGCGTGATGCGCGTCGATGTATCGGCCTCATGCGGCTGGATGTCGGATGCGCCGGGCAGCAGCAAAACATCGTCAAAGGTCAAGCCTTCGATGCCGACCTTGCTGCGCGGATGTGGCAGAACTTTTGATTTGGAAATTTTGTTTTTTCTTGCTGCGGGCTTTTTTACCGCGCCGCCGCTTTTCGCGCCGGATGTCTTCGCCGTCTTCGCCATGATGCAACCCCTTTATATGCCGTATCCCGCGCGCAGGCGGTTGCATGTTTTTATAGAACGGATAGCGGGGGTTGTCTATTCTTTATGTGGCCGTAAAAGGCGCTATCCGGCGTAAGCATAAATAATCCGTCGCTTCTTAGGGATAATAAGAACAAACCCGCCGCCGCCCCGATCCGGATAGGCGTAAAAATTACCACTTTCAAGAAGCGCCTTATTCGCCATGTCAAAGAATTCGCTCGGCGGGTCTATGCCGAACCTGTATCCGTATCTATTCAGGTAATGCTCAATTTTTGGTGTTTCTTTAGAATAGTCATGTTTATCCGGCAGCCGCATGTAGTCTGTCCAGTGGCGGCTTGCGGTCATCGGCGTTTCGTCCCATTTGAATCTTCTGCGCTGGGTGTCGCGTGATGTCAGGTACGTGATGCCTTTTTGCTCTACCTCCAAGGCGGCTTCCTCGGGAAGCGCATAGACGATCAGTCCAACCTCGTTGGCGCCGGGGCCGAACCCCCAAGATCTCTCCGCCTTGTACAAAGGCTTTGTCGTGCCCAGACC
>JAUXOC010000089.1 GCA_030682495.1 Alphaproteobacteria bacterium
CGCTGCGTTGGTGCTTGCAGGGTGGCACCTCGACATTTCGTTTTTGAAAAGCGTTCTTCCCGGGTTAACGGCGATGAACCCCGGCGGTACGGCCGTATGTTTTTTACTGGCAGGCGCAAGCCTGCTGTTCCTGCACGGTGGCGAAGGGCGGCGCGGGTTTGTCTTCGCCTCGCGCGGGTTTGCCCTTCTCATGCTGCTGATCCCGATCAGCTGGTTCGTTTTTCATTTTCTTGGCCTCGATATGGGCACAGACAGAATGTTGTTTGCGGAAAAACTGGAGCGCGAAGCGCTGAGCGTCGGATTCCCCAACCGTATGGCGCCCAATTCCGCCGCCACCTTCATTCTGGTCGGTCTCGCGCTGCTGTTGATCGATACGCGTCTGGGGCGCTTCTGGCCTGCCCAGATATTCGCCCTTGCGACGGCGCTGAGCGCACTTCTGACGATTATCGGCTACGGCTATAACTCCATGGCGCTTGCCGGTGTCAAATATTTCCTGCCGATGGCGCTGAATTCGGCGCTGCTTTTTCTGTGTGCGAGTGCGGCGATCCTGTGTTTGCGCCCCGAACGTGGTGTGATGTCCATTCTCGTGGGCACCGGGGCGGGGGCAGTGCAAGCGCGGCGTCTGTTACCGGTAACGGTTCTTGTACCGGCACTGGTCGGCTGGGCAGGTATCCTTGGTGACGAAAGCGGGGTTATCACATCCCAGATGCTGCCCTCGCTCTTCGTCCTGAGCAATATTGTCATTTTCACAGCGCTTGCGTGGTGGAACGCCGCCTCGCTGGAGGAAAGTGATCGCCGCCGATGCGGCGCGGAAGCGGCACTGGGCGACGCGAAAGAGGCAGCGGAGAAAGCCAGTCAGGCAAAGTCCGACTTCCTCGCCCATATGAGCCACGAGCTGCGCACGCCGCTCAATAGTATCATCGGCATGAGCCGTATCCTGCACGAAGACACCGCGTTGGATGAGCCGCACCGTGAAACGGCGGGTATCGTTCGCCGTGCTGCCGACAACCTGCTTAGCATTGTTAACGATATTCTGGATCTTTCCAAAATCGAGGCTGACGCATTGGAATTTGAAGAAATCGTTTTCTCGCTTGAAGAGGTCGTGAATAACGTCATGGAGGTTTTCCTGCCCTTGTGCAGCGAGAAAGGGCTTACCCTGACCTGCCGCCTGCCCGAAGAGGCCCTGCCTTATTTTATGGGTGATCCGGTGCGGATCGGTCGGGTCATTGTTAATCTTGTCGGCAACGCTGTCAAATACACCCGCGAAGGGGGTGTGACTATCAGCATCACCTGCGAGAAACGCATAGACGGAAAAATCGACCTGTGCTGTGACGTCACCGATACCGGCATCGGTATTCCGGTAGAAAAATTGGACAATATTTTCGAAAAATTCGTCCAGGCAGATAACTCGATCACGCGGCGTTTTGGGGGCACAGGGCTCGGGCTCAATATTTCGCGTCATCTTATTGAGCGCATGGGCGGCAGCATCGGTGTGGAGAGCGCGGTGGACGCCGGTGCCCGTTTTTGGTTTCGTCTGGCTCTTTCGACCTCGGAAACCCGTCCGTTTATTGACCGGCAGGCGGCGCGGCGCCAGCAGACCCAGCGTCTGCCTGCGGAGCTGCGCGTACAGGTCGGTACTGCGCGCCTTTTGGTTGCGGAAGACCATCTGCTTAATCAGGCTTTCCTGCAAAAACTTCTGGCCCAGATGGGCTTCAGCGGCTTCGATATCGTGGATAATGGTCAAGAGGCGCTCGACGCGCTGGCGCAGCATCGCTACGATCTCGTCTTGATGGATTGCCACATGCCCCTCCTGAGCGGGTACGATGCAACGCGTGCGATACGTCTTGGTGAAACCGCCGCCCCGCGCGGCATACCGGTCGTGGCGATGACGGCGGATGCGATGTCCGGTACACGTGAACGCTGTCTGCGCGCAGGCATGGATGACTATATTAGCAAGCCTCTCAGTTCAGATGATCTGCGGCATATTCTCGCGCGCTGGGTCACCTTCGCCGACGAAGACACAGACGAAGACGTGCCGCCTGAAATTACAGCGCTGCGCAGCATGGCCGAAACGCCGGAAGAGTTGCGGCAAATCGCAGGCCTGTTCATCCGCCAGTCCGACCAGACGCTGGAAATTCTGCGCGGGTATTGTGTCGATGGCGTTTCAATCGAGTGGACAGAGGCTGCACACAAGCTGAAAGGTGGCGCAGTCCTGCTGCAAGCCAAGGGGCTGGCCGCGCTTTGTGATATGGCGCAGAGCATGCACAGTGCAGGCGCGGCCGAGCGGCATGCCTTGCTTGCGGACATTGCCGCAGCCTATGAAGCCTTGAAAATTCTTATACGGCAAGAATGTGGTGCCGAGGTTGAGGTATCGTGAGGCTGCGTTATTTCATTTTTTTGTAAAGCGTCGATCTGGCAACGCCAAGCATCTTTGCCGCAGCGCTGATATTGTCGCCGTTGCATGTCAGTGCATGACGTACGACTTCGTCGACGATCTCCTGCATCGGGCGCAGGCGGCCGCTGTCATCGCTCAGCGCCAGCATATGCTCGCTATCTACAGAGGAAACGGCCGCGGACGGACGTGATAGCCTGTCCAGCCCTTCGATAATAAAATCGTCCGGCGTCAGGGTGGCATTATCGCTCAGTACGAATATGCGCTGTAGCACGTTTTCAAGTTCGCGCACGTTGCCAGGCCAGGGATAACGGCCGAGCGCGGCGATAAAGTTTTCGGAGATCTGCCGCAGCGGCTGGCCTGTCGTGGCTGCGTGCTGCATTGTGAAATAGTGCACCAGTGCCGTCAGATCGGTCAGTCTTTCCCGTAGCGGCGGTAAATGCAAATTGACGACATTAAGGCGGAAATAAAGATCCTCGCGGAATCGTCCGAGACGCACCATCTCGGTCAAGTCGCGGTTTGTCGCCGAGATGATGCGCACATCGACGGACACCGGCGCGCTGCCGCCGACCGAGAGTATTTCTTTCTGCTGTAGCACGCGCAGTAGCTTGACCTGACCCTCAAGTGGTAATTCCCCGACTTCGTCGAGAAAAATCGTGCCGCCATGCGCTTCGCGGAAACGTCCGGGCGATTTCGCCACAGCGCCGGTGAAGGCGCCTTTTTCATGGCCAAACAGCGTGCTTTCGACGAGGCTTTCGGGGATGGCGCCGCAGTTAACGGCGATAAAGGGCATGCCCGCGCGGCGGCTTTCGCTGTGCAGGGCGCGTGCGAAAAGCTCTTTACCCGTGCCTGTCTCGCCTGTCAGCAGAACAGAAATTTCAGTGGGCGAGACCTTGCGCGCAGCCGCGACGATTTTGGCAAGCCCGCCTTCAAAGCCGATAATATCCGCGAAGCCGAGAGTATCCTTTTTCTGGCGCCGTAACCGCACCACTTCGGATTCCAGTTCACGCATTTTCAGGGCGTTTTTGACCGAGACCAGAATGCGCTCCGGCTCGGATGTTTTTGTAATATAGTCACTCGCGCCGTTTTTGATCGCCTGTACGATCACCTCCGGGTCGGCATTTGCGGTGAGCATGATAACAGGCAGGTCCCGGTGCCGGCGTACGATGTGGCCCAAAAGTGCCAGTCCGTCCATGCCAGGCATGCGGTAATCGATCATGACGAGGCAACCCCCCCCGCGGTCCAGTCGGGCGAGTGCCTGTTCGCCATTTTCAGCTTCCGCAATCGGCAAGCCAAGCCGGCGTGACACGATACTGGAGATGAATTTTCTCTGTAGAGGATCGTCATCGACGATTAAAATGGCTTCTGACATAAATACCCCATTCTTAAAAATCATCTCATAAAAAGAATAAGAAAGTCTCAAAATCGGGCATATGCTTTGAAGACATACAGTATCCGAGACGTTAAACATCTGAAATACAATATTTAAAAATTCGGTACGCCTTTTGCTTCGCTTAACGGAACACCCCGAGTCAGGAGGACACCGTGCAAGTAGAAACAATCGTTTCCAACAGCCTGCCCGCAGAGGCCTTTCACGGCAAAGGGCTGCCTGACGCGCAAATCGTTCTGTATTTCATCTCTCCCAAATACGGCGCCCCTGTCCATTATCTGGCCGCGCTCAAGAAAGCCTATCCCGGTGCGCGCCTTGTGGGCTGTACAACGGGCGGCGAGATTTTCGGCGACGATGTGGCCGAGAACGCAGCTGTATCCGTCGCGCTGTCTTTCGCTACCGCACGTACGCGTGTGGCGGAATACAGAGTGAGCGCACCGGAGGACTCTTATGCAGCAGGTCAGTCGATCGGTCAGGCGCTTGCATCGCCGGATCTGCGGCTTGTCTTCGTTCTGTCGGAGGGGCTCGTCATTAATGGCAGCGGCCTTGTACAGGGACTAACAGCGAGCTGCCCGCCCGGCGTGATGATCACCGGCGGATTGGCCGGTGACGGCGCGGATTTCCGGCAAACCGGCGTCGGTGTCGACAGCTTGCCCGAAAGCGGCAAAGTGGCTGCGGTGGGGTTTTACGGTGACAGTCTGCGCGCCAGTTGCGGCAGCGTGGGCGGCTGGGTGAATTTCGGCCCGGAAAGGGTTATCACGCGCGCGCGCAAGAATATACTTTATGAACTTGACGGTAAATCCGCGCTCGAGCTTTATAAACAATATTTGGGAGAAGATGCTGAACGTCTGCCGGGTAGTGGTCTTTTGTTCCCGCTCAGCATCAGCCCGCCGGACGACCAGACCCACAGCATCGTTCGCAGCGTTTTTGGTGTCGATGAAGTAGAAAAAAGCCTTATTTTCTCTGATGAAATTCCGCAAGGCCATATCGCGCGCATGATGCAGGGGACAATCCACAACATGGTGGAAGGTGCGACGCAGGCCGCCGCCCACGCGGCCGGCGGTACGAGCGGCGACGCTTTTTCGCCCTCGGTAGCATTGCTTGTCAGCTGCATCGGTCGCAACCTGATGATGGGCCAGCGGGTATCGTCCGAGCTCACCGCCGTGCGGGACATTCTTGGCGACATACCGCTTGCAGGCTTTTATTCCTATGGCGAGATCTGCCCGCACCCGGTCACGAAAAGATGCGATCTTCACAACCAGACGATGACGATCACCTTGCTGGGAGAGCAGGCATGACACATTCTCTTCTTCAATGGCAGCTGCGCAAGACAGGGTTGCAGACCAGCCTGCGTCCGGAAGACCCTGTCTGCAAGCTGATCAGTCTCGCCTATGACGATTACGAACGCGTCATAAAACGCCAGCAGCACGCGATTAATGTGATGTCGGACGAGCTCAACGCCTTGAACGCCAGCTTGCGCCGTGACCGTGACGAAAAGGTGGCGGAAAGCAACCGTCGTTTCGAGCTGGCCGCCGAAGGTGCCAATGACGGCATTTGGGATTGGCATGTCGACGACAATCGTTTATGGATGTCGCCGCGTTGCAAAGAGATGCTTGGCTTCCCGAGCGACGGGGCAACGGCGGGGCTTATCGACGAGTGGTACGCGCTGGTCGCCCCCGAAGATCGTGCGCGTGCGCATGATTTTATAAGGCGCTGTATGGATAGTCAGGCGCAGGAAGCCGAAACGCTCGGCTTTGCGCATGCCGATGGAAGCCTTCGGCATATTCTGTGCCGTGCAACGGTTGCAACCGATAGCAGTGGCCATATTGTCCGCATCATCGGCACGCACACGGATATTACATCGCTGGTTTTGGTGAACGAAGAGCTTAAGCGCACACAAGCTGCCGTCGAAGCCGCCAATGCGGCCAAGAGCGATTTCCTCGCCAACATGAGTCACGAACTACGCACGCCGCTCAACAGTATCCTTGGTCAATGGATACGGTTTGACAACATGCCCGCGGCCACGGATAACGACGATTGCCCGGAGGATGATCCGCTGGCGCCTGCAAGTGCGCCGTTGGGGGCGCCCGTTGATTTCCGCCGTCTTGAATCTTTCACCGGCGGAGATCAGGAGATGATGCGTGAGCTGATCGATGCCTTCCTGATTCAGTCGCGCCAGAATATCGAAGTTTTACGCGCCAGTCTTAAACCCGCCGCGCACGAAACCTGGCGCGACGCGGCGCATATGCTCAAGGGCGGCGCGGGCAACGTCGGCGCCAGCTTGCTTTCTGTGCTGTGCGAACAGGCCCAGAACGCCGTCAGTGACATCAGCGTCAAGGCAAGCCTGCTTTTCGACATTTGCGCGGAGTACGACCGTGTCGAAAACTGCCTCGGCGTCCGCGGGTACTGCAAACTGCTTTAAAAGACGACAGATTGTCGAAATGTCCTGATTTCGGACACTCTGCCACAAAGCGGGCATTGAAAACAAAGTGTTTTTATGTGGCACGAGGATTGCTCTGATAAATAACAGAACATCGACCGGGAGAGCCTTTCATGGCACGCCACTTTGAACCGTCAACCACAGACCCTGCCGCCATCGGTGAAAATGCCGTACCGGCGCGCGCGATGCTGGTCAAGCCATTTGAAAAAGCGGATCTGCTGCGCGCGGTATCTGATGCACGGCAAGAAAACGATAAATTGTTTTTTTCCAAATAGATTTTTACAGAGCGAGGGGGATAACACCATGGAACGACAAGTTGGAAAAGCAGGGAAGGGGATGCAAATTTTCACAAATATTACGCCTTCTCGCCTGCAGGCGCTTATCGACCATATCCGCACGGATACATCGGGCTGGAAAGCTGTAGATGTTTCGATCGAGGGCGCGGACAAGCCGGATACGCAGATGATTTCAGAGCGCATAAAAACCTTCTTCGGTGATACGGAGGGTGCGATTTTTGTCTGCGGCTCCCGCAAAATACTGACGCTCGGCATGCTCGGCGAAGGGATTGATTTCGGTACACTCAAGCAACAACTGGCCGCACATCTGCCCGAATACAACTGCACCATCAACACGGGCAATATCACGCGTGAAGGGCTCGAAGTCATTGCTATCCGTCTGCAGGTCACGGATGCAGGGCCATCTGCCCCCCAGCCTGCGGAAGCTGCGGCGGTCTCTCTGCTGGGGCTTCGTATGCAACGAAGCAAAAAAGTGTTTTTTGTCGTGGATGACGACCTTTTCATGCGCTCACTGCTGACCAAAGCACTGGCGCCATACGGCGAGGTTGTGGCTCTGGATGATGGCAAAGACCTTTTGCAGACGTACCGCGAAAAAAATCCCGATGTCGTGTTCCTCGACATCCATTTGCCCTGTGGCAGTGGTGTCGATCTGCTGGAAGATATCATGCATTTTGACAATACGGCCGGTGTCGTGATACTCAGCGCCGACCGCATCAAGGACAATGTACTGCTTGCGCAGGCGCGGGGCGCGCGCAGCTTTGTGGCCAAGCCCTTTACCAAAGAGAAGATCGAAGAAGCGATGAATAAATGCCTCGAGCAGGCGACTTTGCTTGCCCGCTAGGCCTACGATCTCCATGCTTAACCTCCTTTTATAAAAAGGCCGTGCTATGGGCTCAACTCCTGCTTTCAGCTTTGACTCGTTCTTTATCATCGGGGCTGTTCCCGAAGGCGCTTATGCCGGATCCTATTCTGCCTCGCTTATTCTACTGTCCTTTGCGATTGCAGCGCTCGGATCCTATACAGGCCTGCGCCTCGCGGGAGATCTTTACCGTACAGCCGCAGTGCGCCGGCAGCGCCTTCTGCACATCATGGGTGCGCTGTCTTTCGGGGCCGGTATCTGGTCGATGCATTTTATTGGCATGTTGTCTTATAAAATGGAAATGCAGATGAGCTATGACCCTGTCTTGACAGGGATTTCCATGCTCATCGCGAGTGGTATTGCATACGCCGTTCTGCACATCGTGCACAGAAAGACTTTGAAATTCCTGCATCTGGCTTGCGCAGCAGTTTTGCTGGGCGCAGCGATTTGCGGCATGCACTATACCGGTATGGCAGCCATGAAAATGGATGCAGATATCCGATATATTCCGGAGTTATTCGGGCTGTCTGTCTTGATTGCTGTTGCCGCATCCGCAGCTGCGCTGCTGATTGCTTTCCGTCTCCGAGACGAGAGCGGCCCTACATTGATTTTTTGGCAGCTTCTAGCCGCCATCGTGATGGGGGTGGCGATTTGTGGCATGCATTACACCGGCATGGCTGCAACAGTGATGATTCCCTGGGCCGATTGCCGTTTCACGCCATATCAGGAACAGAGTACGCTGATTCTATTAGTCTCGCTTGTCAGCAGTACGCTCTTTGTAATTGCCTTGAGTCTAAGTTACTTCAGCGGCAACAGCGATACCGGACGTGATACGGCCACAGATGTTCTTCCGGCTACCGCTTATTCTGGACGCGCGGTCTTCTTTCATCTGCTCGGCCTTCTTTGCGTATTTGTCGTCCTGATGTCTGGGTCCTATATTTTCCTTGCTCAACGTCTGCAAGCGCAAACAAATGAAAGTCGGCTGATGAACGCCGTGACGCTGCAGCGCATGCTTATCACCCGATATGCCTACTATACAGTATCCGGTCGTGGTGACGATTTGGCAAACCTCAACAATGCCTCTGCGCGCGAGAAAATGGACTATAATGCTGCATTGATTGAGCAGAACTACACTGCTTTCGCACAGGGCGGCGAGATCGTTTTCAGTGCTGATGGCAGCCGCCGCGCATCCTTCGAAGGTTTTGACAATCAGCAGGTGCGCGCCGCTGTTCTGCACTCCCAGAACGAATGGATTAAACTGCGTACCGCCGCACGAGAGGCCGCAGACGATAGCCACCCGGCGACGGCCGATACCAGACAGCGACTTGAAAATCTTATGACGGCGGCCGTTTCCGCGCAAGATCAAGCGGTATCTGTCGCACAGAAATTTCAGGAAAATAAATATATCGAACTGACCGATGCACAGGAAGGTGCGCTCTATATAGGTATTTTGCTCTTTGCTCTTGCCTTGGTCTATGTCAAATATTTTGTCGCCACGCCGCTTGATCTTGCAAGATGCGAGCTTGACGACA
>JAUXOC010000095.1 GCA_030682495.1 Alphaproteobacteria bacterium
AAGGATTCGTCTTTTTATACCAGATTTGGCCACAGAGGGAAACGCGCCAAAATAGCCTGAAAACAAAGTTTGGCGATTATCCCGTTGAAGTACGTACCGCGTCATACCGGCGCAGGCCGGTATCCAGTGCGCGCAGCGCCAGGTATAGATCAAGGCCTTTCGGCCTTGGGCTGGATACCGGCCTGCGCCGGTATGACAAAAAAGTAGAATGCGTACTTCAACGGGATAATCGCCTAAAGTTATTTAGCGCGACGGGCGACGCGGCGGCCGTTTGGGCAGCGGAGCGTCTTTTTTGAAATCGCTAATGTCTTCGAGCAGGTCGAGCGCATTGACAAAATGCACGCCGCGCTTTTCCATCTTTTCGAGCTGCTCGGCTGTTTTGTTGCGGTCGTTGTCGTTATCATTGCCGGTGAGATCACGCAGCAAGACGACTTCGAACCCGTGGTCGCGCGCATCCATCACGGTTTTGAAGACGCAGGCGTTGAGATTAAATCCGCAGGCAATCAGCGTTTTACGTTTGTCGGCCTTGAGGATTTTTTTGATATCGCTGCCACGGAAAGCGCTGTCGTGGTCTTTGGCGATCAGCTTGTCATCGGGATTGGGGCGGAAAATATAAAAGTCGATGTCTTCCGGCTTTTTTTCAAAGTCCGAAAAATAAACCACATAGGCAGGCAGGCCCGCAGCGCGAAAGGCGGGGATCAGGCTATTGATACGGCGCGTGACTTGCTGCGTTTCGCGGTTGCCGCGGCCTTGTGCGGGGTCGGCAAATTCTTTTTGCACATCAATCACCAGCAGCGCGGCATCGCCTTTGGCGATGTCGAGTTTGATTTTTGTTTCTGCCTGCACTTCGGGCTGGAAGAAATCCAGCACGCGCTTCAGCTTGGCTTTGAAAATATCGATATCCATGAACAACCCCGGTCAGGGTTTAAGTTATAATATTCGCTTTGCCATAAGTCAATTGCGCTGAGAGTAGGCGCGATTTAACGGCAAGGCATTGATTTAATTTATAATTTATTGCCGATATGAATTGCCGCAATCCCGCCGGAGAGGGAAATGACCTGTACCTGCTCGAATCCGGCAGCTTCCAGCCTGCGTTTCAGCTGGTTTCTGGTCGGGAACTGGCGGATGCTTTCGGCAAGGTATTGATAGCTGCCTCGGTCTTTGGCCACGATCTCGCCCATCGCGGGCAGGATGCTGAAGGAATAGCGGTCGTAGAGCTTGCGCAACAGCGGGTCGCTGACCTGACTGAATTCAAGGCAAAAGAACTGTCCGCCCGGGCGCAGCACGCGAAAGGCTTCCGCGAGCGCATCGTCGATATGCGTGACGTTGCGCAGGCCGAATGAAATCGAATAAAGATCAAAGCTGCTATCGTCAAACGGCAGGTCTTCGGCATTGGCCTCCACCCAGTCAAAGCCGCGCACATAACCGCGGTCCAGCGCGCGTTTGCGGCCGACTTTCAGCATTTCGCCGTTAAGGTCGGAAACGGTGATGGTGGCATCAGCACCGGCTTTTTCACGGTAACGGAAGGCGATATCGCCCGTGCCGCCCGCAACATCGAGAAGTTTTTTATGGGCGGCGGGGCGCATCATGCGGACGAAACGGTTTTTCCACAAACGGTGGATACCGGCTGACATCAGGTCGTTCATCAGGTCATAGCGGTCGGCGACCGAGTCAAAGACGCCAATCACCCGCCGCGTTTTCTCGCGCGGATCGACCTGTTCAAACCCGAACCAGCGGGATTCTTTGTTGGGGGATGATTTTTCGCTCATGTCGGCTGCCTTTTCTACCTTCTGTTATGTTCCTGCGGCGCCGAATTGGCAAGTCTTTCGCAGCGAATTTTGCGATTTTTATCGCAAATCGGGCGGGGCGCGGTAAAAAATTGGTTCGGGCTTCAATTTGCGGCTATCCTGATCTAATGTAACGCCAAACCAGTAAAGGCGGCAGCGTGTCTTTTTTCAAATCAGTCGTAACCGTGGGGGGCCTGACGCTTGGCAGCCGCATTCTCGGCTTTATCCGCGATATTCTGACGGCCGCCGTCTTGGGTGCAGGGCCGATTGCCGATGCGTTTTTCGTTGCGCTGAAGCTGCCGAATTTTTTCAGACGCATCACGGCGGAAGGGGCGTTCAGCGTCTCCTTCGTGCCGATGTTCTCCGGCATGCTGGCGGAAGGCGGGGAGGAAGGGCGGCGCGAAGCCGTCAAATTCGCGCAAGAAGCGCAGGCGGTGATGCTCGCGGTTTTGATCCCCTTCACCGCGCTGATGCTGCTCTTGATGCCGTGGGTTTTGCATGTTATCGCCCCGGGTTTTGGCAGCACCCCACAGCGTTATGATCTGGCGCTTGAAATGTCGCGCGTGACCTTCCCGTATATTTTGTTGATGTCGTTGACGGCCTTGCTGGGCGGCGTGATGAATTCGTTTGACCGCTTCGGGCCTTTTGCGGCGGCGCCGATGTTGTTCAACCTTGCTTTGATTTTCGCGATGTTCTGTTTCACGCCGTTTACCGATACGGCGGGGCATGCGCTGGCCTGGGGCGTGATGCTGGCCGGTGTGTTACAGCTGGCATGGCTGTTTTACGCCACGCGGCGGCTGGGGATCATGCTCAAATGGCAGCGTCCGCGCCTGACACCGCATATCCGCAAACTGTTCCGCAAGATGGGGCCGGGGGTTTTCGGGGCGGGCATCGCGCAGATCAATCTGTTTATCGATATGGTGTTGGCATCACTGTTGCCGGTGGGGGCGATTTCTTATTTGTATTACGCCGACCGCTTGTACCAGTTGCCGCTCAGCGTCATTGGGATTGCGATTGGTACGGCGCTTCTGCCCATGCTCGCCCGCGCGCTGAAGGCGGAGGAGCCGGAAACCGCCAAACGCCTTTTCAACAAAGGTATCGAGATCAGCCTGCTGCTGGCTTTGCCCGCAACGGTGGCCTTTCTGGTGATCGGCGATACGATTGTTAATGTTTTGTTCGTGCGCGGTGCCTTTGGCGAAAATGATGGCCTGCAGGCGGGGTATGTGCTGATGGCCTATACGCTGGGGCTGCCGGCTTTTATCGTCAGCCGTGTTTTCAGCACGGTCTTTTTTGCGCATGGCGATACGGCCACGCCGGTGAAATACGCGGTGGTGTGCGCCGTGATGAATACGCTTTTGGCCATTGCCCTGTTGCAATATTTCCAGCATGTCGGCATCGCGCTGGCAACAGGGCTGACGGCATGGGTCAATCTGGTCTTGCTGATGCGCGGATTGCGTAAAAGAAAAATGGCCTCCTTTGCCGAACGTTCTGTAAAGAGGACGCTGACGATCTTCGGCGCATCTCTGGCGATGGGAGTGGTTATTTTTGCGCAAGAATATTGGCTGATGCCATATTTTATGGATAGGGGCGAGGTTTGGCGTCTATCCGCGCTGGCGGGGCTGGTCTTTTCGGGGGCAGGCGTTTACGGGGGCATCCTTTATGTTTCCGGTATTTTAACGCGGCAAATGGTGAAAGACCTATTCCCAAAACGCAAAAAACAGGACACAATTGAGGACGTCCAGCAGTTTGGACAGTAGAGGAGTTTTAGAATGCGTCATATGTTCCGCGCCGCCGTGGTCGCAGCCGCTCTGGTCATTGGTTTTAGCCCGATGGCCAAGGCAGATACCTTCGTCTGGAAAGACGCGCCGCACGGCTATACGATTTCTTTCCCCGACAGCTGGACGATGCAAACGGGTGACAGCCCGTCGACGCGTATCCGCATCGCAGGTCCGCTGGCAGAAGAAATCCCGACCTGCCGCCTGCAAGTGCAGGCCGATGGCCGCCTTAAAATTTACCCCAAGCGCCTGACCGACGAAGCGGTTGTGAACACGTTCGCGCAGGATTATTGGGAAAAAGAAACCGGCCAGTATCTTGATGCCGAAATTACCGCTTACTATTCCCCCGCCAGCCTTGGCGACAAGGGTGATGCCACGGCCATTCAGGTTGCCTTCAAGCAGCTGGATCAAAAAGGCAACCCGATCAATATGCACGGTGTGATGATTTCCAGCATGTATGGCGGCAAGCGTTATGTCGGCAGCTGCTCTTCGCGCGCCGAAAGCTATAACCGCTGGGCGGGTTTGTTTATGAGCATTCTCGACTCCGTGCAGTTCGATGACCGCTATCATCCGTTCCCGACGGGCTACTACCGTAACTTCCTGATGGACGAGAAACTGCATTTGCCGCGCGTCAAACCCGGCATTATCAGCAGCAAGAACAGAGTGTTCTTCGGCAAAGACTTCGTGATGAACAAATAATTCTTTCAGCGCAGATGACGTCACTGTCTTATTGTGGAGAAATGGTCCGGAAACATGATCCGGACCGTTTTCTTTTGAGCCTCTACGAACCCGCTGACCGGCGGGAGGCGCTGTTCGCGCTTTATGCCTTCAACCATGAAATCGCCAAAACGCGCGAGGTTGTTACCGAAACGCAGCTCGGGCTTATCCGCCTGCAATGGTGGCGCGATGCGCTTTCGGGCTATTACGAACGCGGCGATGTCCTTAAACATCAGGTGCTGGAGCCGTTATGTGCCGCAATTCAGGCGCATGATCTGCCGCGCGAAGATTTTGACAACCTGATCTATGCGCGTGAATTTGATCTGGAAGACCGGCTGCCCGCCAATCTGGAGGGCATGGTCAAATATGCCGAATATACAAACGCACCGTTGATCTCCCTTGCGCTCAAAGTTCTGGGGCAAACGGCAACGCCGGAACAGGTGCAGGCGGTTGCCGCAGCTTATGGGCTGACCGGTCTTTTGCGCGCGGCGCCAGTCCATTTGCGCCAGCACAGATGTTATCTGCCCGAAGATTTAATCCACCGGCAGGAAATGTCGGTTTACGATCTCTATGACGGCAGCGCGATCCAAAAATTGCCGCCCGTGACACGCGCCGTCTGGCAGGAAGCCGACCGCCAGTTGCAAAGCCTGCATGCCGCGCCCAAACCGCTGCGGCGCATGGCAAAGCTGACGCGGCTTTATCTGGCGCAGATCAAGCGGTCGGATTTTGACGTTTTTTCGTCCAAGCTCTCCGTACCGCCGCTGCTGCGGGAAATAAGAATTTTATTTAGCTGATTTTTTGTGCCGCTTGCGCCGTGGGCGACAGGTTTTCGGGCAGCGGAACGTTTGTTTTTTCGTAGATGTAAACGGGCGTATTATAGACGCCGCCGACTATTGACTGTTCGCGCGGCAGCCAGTGCGGCATGTAGAAAGTCGAGCTGACAATCTCCGCGCCGTTTTTCAATTCCCGGTGCAGTTTTGGCTCCAACTGCGCCATATGCGGATTTGATAAATAGCAAAGAACGACATCAACATCATGCATGTCGTTTTCAAAGAAATTCTTTTTGACGAAGCGCAGGTTTTTGAGGCGCGGGTGCAGCATCTTGCGGCATTTGGAAAAAAGAAGCGGCATCAGCGATCCTTCAAATCCGATCACCTGCGCATCCGGATAACGCGTCGCCGCCGCCATCGCCACACCGCCCCAGCCGGAGCCCAGCTCTGCGATGACTTTTGGCGAAGCTTGGTGGATGCCGTCGATCATGACTTTGCGCGTCGATGCCGCGGTCGGCATCGGACAGGCTTTCATGCTGCGCTGGTAATATTCATTAAAAGCGACAACCGCGATAAGCCCGAGGGTGATAAAAGCATAGAAAAACGTCAGCATCAAAAAGCCTTCCGGAAGGCGTACCAAAACATATTTTTTATTCTAGCATCCAAATCCATAGGCTTTGGTTAAAGTTTGGGCATGCTTCGGTTAAGCTGCTGATTTGTCGGGTGAAACCCATTTTTCAAAATCGGCCAGCGCACGGTGGCTCATGGCTTTTTTGCGGTCTTTGCTGTCGACTTTCTTTTTGCCGGCTTGCAGCAGCGCCGCCTCGTCAATCGGCGGGAAAAGGCCGAAATTGACATTCATCGGCTGGAAGGTGTCGGCATTCGCGCCGGTGGTGATGTGGTTGAGCAATGCGCCCATCGCCGTTGTCGGTGGCGGCACTTCGGGCGTGCGCCCCAGCACTTCGGCAGCGGCGAAACGTCCGGCCATCAACCCGACGGCAGCGCTTTCGACATAGCCTTCGCAGCCGGTGATCTGCCCTGCAAAGCGCAGGCGCGGCATGGCCTTAAGCCGCAGCGTGGCGTCGAGCAGTTTGGGGCTGTTGATAAACGTGTTGCGGTGAATGCCCCCGAGGCGGGCAAATTCGGCATTCTCCAGCCCCGGAATCATCCGGAAGATACGCTGCTGTTCGCCGTATTTCAGCTTGGTTTGAAACCCGACCATATTATAAAGCGTGCCCAGTGCGTTATCCTGCCGCAGCTGCACCACCGCCCAAGGCCGCGGGAATTCGGTCGCGCGCGGGTTTATCAGGCCGATGGCTTTCATCGGCCCCCAGCGCAGCGTATCCGCGCCACGATCTGCCATGACTTCAATCGGCAGGCAGCCTTCGAAATAGGGCGTGTTCTTTTCCCATTCCTTGAATTCGGTTTTTTCAGCGGCGCGCAGGGCTTCGATAAATTCGTAATACTCTTTTTTCTCCATCGGGCAGTTGATGTAATCCTTGCCCGTGCCGCCGGCGCCTACAGGGGCGGGGGTGTAATCTTCGCCTTTGGCATCGGGGCCTGCCTTGTCGTAGCGGGATTGATACCATGCGATGTCGAAATTGATACTTTCGGTGAAAACAATCGGCGCGATCGCATCGAAAAAAGCCAGATGGTCTTCGTTCGTTAGTTTACCAATTGCTTCACTGAGGGCGGGAGAGGTCAGGGGGCCGGTGGCGACAATCACGCTGTCCCAGTCGGCGGGCGGCAGGCCGTCGACTTCGCCCCGTTCAATGCTGATATTTGCATGTGCGCTCAGGCGCGCGGTGACTTCTGCAGAAAAGGCGTCGCGGTCAACGGCAAGCGCGGAGCCTGCGGGCACTTTGTGTTTATCGCCCGCCGACATGATGATGGAATGGGCACGGCGCATTTCGGCATGCAGCAGGCCGACGGCGTTGCTTTCCCAATCGTCGGAGCGGAAGGAATTGGAACAGACCAGCTCGGCGAAGTTATCCGTATGGTGCGCATCGGTTTTTTTGACAGGGCGCATTTCATGCAGCACGACTTTAACGCCGGCTTCGGCCAGTTGCCATGCCGCTTCCGATCCGGCCATGCCGCCACCGATGATATGTACGGTCTTGCTGCTCATGGTTTTTTTACTCTCCGTCCTGTTGAAAACGCGGAAACTGTTCCGGGCAGAGCGCGGTGTCGCGCATGTAATTTTCGTATGAATCTATTTCAGCATGTTTTTTGCGCCGCTCGGCCATCATTTGCGCATGCAGCGGCTGGATACTGGCGGCAATCTCTCCGGCCAGTCTGGTGTATTCGGCTTCGATCTGTTGTGCGGGGACAGGGCCGAGGGGGCGCATCCCGCTGACGGCTTTTTCAAGTGCCTTGCGCACCTTGTCCGCATGGTCTTCGAGGATTTTAATATCGGTTTTCTCATGGCGTTTTTCGTGCGCCATGGTGGCGCTGTAGCGGCAGCCCATCAGCCGGAAATCTTCGGCGATATAAATCGTGTTTTCATAGGTTATGGTATAGTTGAAAGCCTGCGGCATGATGCAGGACATGCCGTCCTTGCTGTCGCGGCGCAGATAGGGCATCTGATAGCCCGTGCGCAGGTTGCTGCTGTTCAGCCCGCCGACCATCCAATGTGCTTCGGTGGCAAAGGCATTGGCGCTGTCCGGCGTGTTTTCGACCTGTCGCATCTGCGCGGTCAAGGATTGCGACGTGACCTTTTTTTCAACCGGATTTTGCTTGTGCTCGAACTCTACGCTGACTTTCACCGGTGCAGCAGGCGGGCATAGGCCGGCGGGCGCAGAGACCAGCATGATGGCGGCGGCAAGAGCGCCGGAGATATCGGCTCCGAAGATCATCTCAGGCATTCTCCTTGCGCTGCATCACGGCTGGATGATGATAGGGGTTCTATCGGCAATGAGTTCCCACATTTCTTTCATCTCGCGGTCGGTGACAGCGATGCAGCCGTTTGTCCAGTCAGACTTGGTATTGTATTTCCACCACATCCAGCCTTTGCCGTTCGGCATGCCATGAATAAAAATATCGCCGCCCGGACGCTGGCCGCGTTTTTTGGCTTCGGCGCGGTCTTTGGTGCTCGGGTAATTGATACGCAGCGAAAGATGAAAATCACTATTCGGGTTGCGCGTATCGATCATATAGCGGCCTTCGGGCGTGCGGTTGTCGCCCTCATGTTGTTTGTGACCAATCGGGTTTTTGCCCAGCGCGATGCGATAGCTGCGCACGATATTGCCGTATTTGTCACGCAGCTCCATCCGCCGCTCGCTTTTGAAAACGATAACTTCGGCAACCGCCTGCGGTTGCGGCGCCATACCGGGCGGCGGCTTCAGGCTTTCCGCGCTGCGCAGCGGCATCAGCGTCAGGCACAGCAGGGCGGATATGAAAATAAAGATATATTTGGCTTTGTCGATCATGCCGACAGAATACCGTCATTTGCCAAAAAATAAACCGGATTCAGCAAACTGCCGGCGGTTTTCAGGCGGTCTGTACGGCGGTGGCCAATCTCAACCGCCTGCGTAATAAAAACAGCGCCATAGCCCCGTTGCTGGCGACCAGAACGGCGGGGTATAGCCATGTGGCCATGGTGTAATTTTCAATTGCCAGTAAGGTCAACAGCGCGCCGAGGGAGCCGAGGCTGTAGCTGAGGGCTGATTCCGACTGCGGTTTGCTCCATGATTTACGGATGGTCGGCAGATAGCCGGCAGTATCAATCACGCAAACCAGTATGACCGACCACAGCGGTGTTTTGGTGAGTATCCAGAGCGGGATGGCAGAGAGCGCGACGATCAGCGTGATCCAGTCCCCGCGGGTAATATTTTTTTCACCGCGAAACAGGCTGATGCCAACCAGCACAAAGCAGGTCAAGGCGCCAAAGCCGCGCGCCCAAGACCCTGCGCCCGCGCCCTCGGCAAATTGCGCCGCAAAGCCAATCGATGAAATCACGCCCCAGATAAACCACGAAAAAGCATGCGGCTGCGTTTTTCCCTGCCAGATGCTGCGGAAATAGGTAAGCCGCGAGACGATCATGGCGGCGACGGAAAGAAGCCCGAAAAGGGCAGCGGTGGTCATGGGGGGCGGACTTCTTTCCGGCTTTGCCTTGTTTAAAAACGCAGGACAGTGACGCGTTCGACCTGTTCGAGCGCATCGATACCGTCGATAATTTTCGCATCCACCGTTGTATCAACCGAAATCAGGGCAATTGCCTTATTCTGCCCCGGAATACGGCCAAGGTTGAAATCTGCGATATTCACATGGGCGTTACCGAGCAGCGTCCCCACCGCACCGATCAGGCCGGGTTTGTCGAGGTTCTGGATAAACAGCATTTCGCCTTCCAGCTGCGCTTCGATCGGCACGTTGTCAACGGCGACAAGGCGCGGCTGTTCGCCACCGAAAATCGTACCGGCCACGACATGCGTACCTGATTTTCCGGTGACGGTGACGCGCACCAGCGTCAGGAAGTCCTTGCTCTTGTCGCGCTTGGTTTCGGCAATCGTGATGCCGCGTTCTTTGGCGCGGGCAGGGGCGGAGACGATGTTCACCCCTTCCATCGACGGTTTCAAAAAGCCCGACAACACCAGTGCAGTGAGGGGGCGGGTATTGAGCGTGGCGACGAGGCCTTCGTATTCAATCTGGATTTCCTGCGTGTCTTCGCTGGCCAGTTGCCCCGCAAAACTGCCGAGCTGTTCGGCCAGTTTCATATAGGGTTTCAGCTTCGGCGCGTCTTCCGCGCTGACCGAAGGCATATTGACCGCATTGGCAACCGCGCCTTGCAAAAGGAAATCGGCCATTTGTTCGGCCACTTGCAGGGCGACGTTTTCCTGTGCCTCTACCGTTGATGCGCCAAGGTGCGGGGTGCAAATCACGTTTTCATGGCCAAACAGCGGGTTTACCTTGGCCGGTTCTTCTTCGAAGACATCCAGCGCCGCGCCGCCGACATGGCCGCTGTCGAGCGCTTCTTTCAGATCGGTCTCGACAATCAAGCCGCCGCGCGCGCAGTTGATAAGGCGCACGCCTTTTTTCATTTTCGCCATGGCGGCCTTGTTGATGATGCCGCGGGTGCTGTCGGTCATCGGCGTGTGCAGGGTAATAAAATCAGCGCGGGTGAAGACGTCTTCGAGTTCAACTTTTTCAACGCCCAGTTCCACGGCGCGGTCGGCAGACAGGAAGGGGTCAAAGGCGATGACTTTCATCTTCAAGCCCACAGCGCGGTCAGCGACAATCGCGCCGATATTGCCGCAGCCGATAACGCCGAGCGTTTTGCCAAACAATTCCTGCCCCATAAATTTCGTTTTTTCCCATTTGCCTGCATGGGTCGATGCATTGGCCTGCGGGATTTGCCGCGCCAGTGCCATCAGCATCGCAATTGTATGTTCGGCGGTGGTGATCGAATTGCCAAAGGGGGTGTTCATGACCACAACGCCGGTGGCGGTTGCAGCGGGGACATCGACGTTATCAACCCCAATACCGGCACGGCCGATGACCTTCAGGCTTTTCGCGCCCTTCAAAATTTCAGCGGTGACTTTGGTCGAAGAGCGGATGGCGAGGCCATCGATATCGTTCAGCGCCGCGATAAGTTCTTCGGGCTTCAAGTCGGTTTTGACGATCACATCGACGCCGCGGTTTTTAAAAATCGCTTCGGCCTGCGGGCTCATTTTATCGCTGATAAGCACTCTGGGTTTGTTGGCGGTCATGGGTTCACACTCCTCGTTGCGGGACTTTTTTGTTATTTGCTGCACAGCAGTATAGCGCGGGTTTCAAACGGCGTAAAAGGGCGAAACACTTTCCGCAAAGGTTTTTGGTATCCGGCGCTGTTTTTTATTGACGGGCGCTCAAATATGGGGTACATTTATACCATACAGACATTCAGACCGAAAGGGATGCCATGACGCCGCAGACGACGCCAGACATCACACCGCCGCCCTTCCTTGTTGAAGGGGCGACCGTACGCTTTGACGCCACACAGAAGCCCTCCAAGGGGCATGAGCTGGACTGGCGGCTGCCAGAGGCGGAAAAGAACGACTGGGAGGTCACGCGCGTTAAAACCGACCAGCGCCGCTTTGACGACGCCCCGCAGCTCTACGTCCAGTTGCGCAGCATTGGGCGGATGGCAGGTCTGGCTTTTATGACCATACCCTACGACCCCGCCACCATGCAGGTGACACCGCCGCCGCCCAAGCCGCCGAAACCGCAAATTATATTTCCCGAGCCGGGATCCGAAGTTTACATCCGCGAAAGCGATGATCCATCACGGCCCTCCTTCCGTGACGGCTTGTGGGAGGTGCGTAACGCCTTTCACAAGGCCGCGGAGGATGGCCGCGGAGAACAACAGGAATTGCGTCTGGTACTGGAAAGCTTAGAGCGCAAGAACAAGCAATTTATGCAGGTCACTTTCAATGCGGCAACCATGAAGCCGGTGATGCCTGCCCATATCGAAAACAGCGATTTGTCTCATATAGAGACCAAGCGCGATGTCGATCTTTTTCAACCCCTCAGCATCAGAAAACGAAACGTGGCGCCATAAAACGCCGCGTTTACGCTTGTTCCGGTGAGCCACAAGCCTATGCCGCTTTAGCCTGCTGTTCCGCTTTGACCGCGCGGTAGGCATAGTCGATCCACGGCAGCACGGCTTCGATGTCGGACGTTTCAACCGTCGCGCCGCCCCACAGGCGGAAAGACGGCGGCGCGTCGCGGTGGTTGGCGACTTCAAAGGCGATGCCTTCTTTATCCAGCATGCTTTCGACGGATTTAATCACTTTGTTTTGTGCGCTGTCGTCGAGGCTGCCCAGCCACGGATCCACCACCTTGAAGCAGATCGAGGTATTGGAGCGGATATCCGGAGTGGCGGGTAGAAATTCCGCCCAATCTGTTTTTTCAATCCATTTTTCAACGGCGGCAAGATTGGCGCGGGTACGCTTGAGCAGCGCGGGCAGACCGCCCAGTTTTTCCGCCCAGTTCAGGGCATCAAGGCAGTCTTCGACCGCAAGCATCGACGGCGTGTTCATGGTTTTTCCTTCAAACGGCTCGTCAAAAAGTTTGCCGCCTTTGGTCAGGCGGAAAATTTTCGGCATCGGCCATGGCGGCGTATAGCTTTCAAGGCGTTCGACCGCGCGGGGGGACAGTGCCAGCATACCGTGTGCGGCTTCACCGCCCAGCACCTTTTGCCACGACCATGTGACGACATCCAGCTTATCCCACGGCATATCCATGGCAAAGACGGCGGAGGTGGCATCGCAGATCATCAGGCCTTTACGATCAGGCTTGATCCAGTCGGCGTTTGGTACTTTGACGCCCGATGTCGTGCCGTTCCATGTGAACACAACGTCGCGGTCGGTATCGACCTTGGACAGGTCAACAATCTCGCCGAAGGGAGCCTCGAAGGTGCGTACGTCGGAGAGTTTCAATTGCTTGGTGATATCGACAATCCATGTCTTGCCGAAGACTTCCCAGCCCAGTGCATCAACGCCGCGCGCGCCGAGCAGTGACCACATCGACATTTCCATCGCGCCGGTATCGGAGGCGGGGACGAGCGCCAGTTTCCAGTCTGCGGGCATGCCGAGGATGGATTTGGATTTTTCAATCACCTCCACAATCCTTTTGACGCCAACAGGCGCGCGGTGGGAGCGGCCAGACAGAACGCCGGAGAGTGCGGAGACCGACCAGCCGGGGCGCTTGGCACAGGGGCCGGAAGAAAAATTCGGATTGGCGGGTTTGGTCGTCGGACGTTGCAGCGTCATGGCGTGCTCTTCTTTTATATGAGGGGTTGAAATGTTCTATTGTTGTTTTGGCCGTGCCGGGGATATTATTCTCCGGACTATAAACCGCGTCAACGGATTTCAGGAAAATGGCCACAGAAACAGTTATTACCATTGTCGCGGGCGATAGCGGCGGCCTGACCGCCGCGCACGAAAGCCGGCTGGCGGCCGAGGTCAAAAGCATCGGCGTGGACAGTTTGCGCGCTGACTGGCTGGGGGATGGATGCGCCCTTGACCTGATCCTGAGCGGGAATAATACCGAACTGGCATCCCGCCTGCGCCAAAAATTACAAAATTTTGGTCCTTTTGATATTTTTATTCAACCTCTCGACGAGAACCGCCGCAAGGGGCTCTTGCTGGCCGATATGGACGCGACGATGGTGGAGGGCGAAACACTGGACGATCTGGCGGCGCACCTGAACCTCAAAGACAAAATCGCCCCCATCACGGCGCAGGCCATGCGCGGGGAGATCGATTTTGCCGAGGCCTTGAAAATGCGAGTCGGGCTACTCAAAGGCCTGCCAGTTTCGGCGCTGTTCGAAACGCTGGACGGCCTGCACTATTCAAAAGGCGCGCAGACGTTGGTGAAAACCATGAACCGTTTCGACGCTAAATGCGTTTTGATTTCGGGCGGGTTTGATATTTTTACGCGCCATGTCGCGGGTGTGCTGGGGTTTTACCGCAATATCGGCAATCGCCTTGGCATTCAAGACGACAAGTTGACGGGCGATGTCGAGCTGCCGATTGTCGATAAAGACACCAAGCGCCGTACACTGGCCGAAGAGGCGCAAAAGCTGAACCTGCCGCCCGCGCGCACCATGGCCGTGGGGGACGGCGCCAACGATATCCCGATGCTGCAAGCCGCAGGCGTCGGCGTTGGTTATTTTGGCAAGCCTGCGGTGCAGGAAGCCACGCCGCATCAGGTGCGCCATAGCGACCTGACGGCGCTGTTGTATATGCAGGGATACCGCAAAAACTTTTTCGCGTGAGATATCAGACAAAATAAAAAAAGCCGGCTGTCGTATGCCGGCTTTTTTTGTTGAGGGGGCGATGCCAGATTATTTTTTCTGCCAGCCGCCGCCTGCGCTTTGGATGTATTCGCCTGGTGCAGCGCCATCGATCAGTTTTTTACCGGCGAAGGCCTGAACATTTGACAGCTCTGTTCCGCGTTTTTCGGCTATGCCTTTGTACTTTTCGATACGTTCGGCATTGGTGGTTTCGACCAGTGTGCGCAGTTCAGGCGTGGGGCTGGCGACGATGCCGAGCAGACCGTCCTGACGCTCGCCGACAAGACCTTGCGTTTTTGCGCCTTGAACGTCTATCGCAAAGGCGAGCGGAACGGCCACAACCATCATGACCGCGAAGCTGAGGATTTTTGCAATCGTATTTTTCATCCGTGTATATCCTTGAATGAGGTGATGTGGTTATTTCTTCAGGCCGAACAATTCGGGATCTTCCGCGAACATGTCTTCGAGGTCTTTTTCGATTTTGATGCGGACTTCCTGTTCGATCTTGATATTCATATTGATCTCGATCGGTTTGTCAGGTGCTTGTACCTTGACGGTGGGGGAACAGGCGCCAAGCGCCAAAACCATCCCGAGCCCGAAAATCATCGGGGTGAGGGCAACACGGTTGAATTCATTTTTTTGCATTGTTTTTCTCATACTCTTCCAGTTGTTTGCGGATGCTGTCCGGTATCTGGCTGCTGCCCGGTGAATATCTTAGGATATTTTCGAGCGGCCCTTCCACATTTAAATTCAAGCTGACGGGATAGCCATTGTAAAACTCCGGATTATTACCTTTGACCGAGATGCCGATCTTCTGGTTTTTGCCCAAAGTGCCGTCGAGGGTAAGTTTGAGAGACTCAAACTCGAATGCCTTGAGCGCGACCTGCAGATCGACCATCTGCTTCTGCGTATTGTCACGTAGGAAGGCGGGCATATCCTGCGGACTATAACGAATATTTCCCGAACCCTTTGATTCCAATACGCCATTTTCGATGGTGACCTCGCCGTTATCGATCCGCAGCGGCAGAATGCCGTCAACCGTGCCGTCAGCGGTCAGCCCGTCCATCGGGGCGATTTTGAAGAGGGATGACAGTTGCAAGTCTTTTGCCGTCAGCGTGATGTTGTCGGCGCTCAGATTGTCCAGTTTGACCGTAAAGGGGCTGGAGGTGATTTTGCCTTCGGCCAGTGTCCATTCGGCTTCGTGCAGTGTAAAGCGGTTTTGCGCATCAAGGCTGGCGACGACCAGACCGGCGCTGAGCGGCAGGCCGACGTTGACGCTGCCCACGGCAAGGCGCTGCTCTTTCATTGTCAGGGGCAGCAGACTGTCAAACTTCACGACGCCGCTGACGTTGTTGATGATATTGCCCTCGACGTTGCCGGTAACATCGCGCAGGAAGATTTCGCCCTTCGATGTTGTCGTCCAGGCGTTTTTGCCTTTCTGCCAGCCGAAAGCCGCGGTCATTCCGATGGTGCCGGTCACATCCTGCACATAGGTGGCGGAGAGCGGGAAAATATCTTTGAGGCTGTAAACACCAGTGCGCAATGTCGTCTGCGGCATGGAAAGATCAAGTCTGCCCTTTTGCGCGGGCAGGTCATGCTGTCCTGCTATATTCACGGTCAGCAGACCGTTTTTTTCCGTCAGGTCGGCTTTGAAATTGAACAACCCTTTGCCGGCGGCCGCTGTTTTGACGTCTGCGCTCAGACGCACAGGCACGAAGGCGGGCGGTTTTTGAGTATGGGCAATTTCAACGGCGGTCAGCGTTGCGCGCAGATCGGGCTGTTCACCGGCAAATCCGGCGGTGAGCTCCACCGCGAGGCCTTTGATGGCCGCATGCGGTGTGATGGTATCCAACCCGCCAAATTGCAGCGCCAATTGCTTTTCCGCGGCCTGCCAGCTGATGGTGGCGGGCTTGTTTTTTTGCGCAGGGATATGCAGTGACAGCGGCTTTGTATCCAGCGGTAAAAAGACGCCTTTGACCGTGACGGGTTTATCCGCCGCCTGCAAAACTGTTTTTTGCGCTACAGGGTCGTGTGCGATAGAGAATGTCGCGGCCGCCTCTACGCCCCGCATCAATCCGGGCAGGGAAAGGTTTTGCGCCGCAAGGTCAAGCCCGCCACTGACGTCTTGCCATTCAAGCCATCCTGCGTTGCGCGGCTTGGCGGCGGAAATTTTTATGTGCGCCTGTCCGCGCCCTTTCAGATCGTTCACGCCAAGTGCATCGAGGTTTTTGAGTTTTGCCTCCAGCGTTGCTGCGAGTTTGTCGGTGTCCGGCGCGCTGCGGTCAAGGCGGATCTCGCCGGTCAGCTCGCCCGAGTCATCCATGCCTTGCGCTTGTACCAGAACCTCACTTTTTTCGGGCGTGATGGCAGCCGTCAGTGTCAGGCCTTGCAGCGGCAGGTCATATAGTTTGAGGGAACCGGCGGAGAGCTGCGCATTGATTGTCGGCCACAGCTTGCCTGCCAAAGCTTCGGGCGTCAGATCAAACGCCAGCCATCCCGCGCCGCGGCGCAGGGCGAGGGGGGGCTCCGGCATGTCCAGCCGCCCTTCGGCAATATCTGTATGTACAGATAGCGCGCCGGTCGCTTTGACGGCTTTGACCGTGATTTGGCCGGCAGCCTTGAGGCTTTCGCCCGTCGCCTGATAATCGCCGCTGAGTTGGTATTCTTCGCCACGGTCAACAAGGTTGCCGGAAAAGACGACAGGCACACCCTCGGCAAACGGTACGAAAGTGCGAACATTACGAAAAACAATTTCGCGCACATGCAGGTCGAGCGGTGCGGGCAGTGCAAAACCTGCCGAGGGGGATTCTTTTTCCGTATCGTTTGATGCGGGCAGGCTGACCATCACATTGTCGATCACAAGCTTGGTCAGTCGTTTATCCAGAATATCGTCGAGCGTTGCATAAGCTTCGATACGGCCAATTGTTATGTCCGTTCCGCCGACGTTTATGCGGATGTTTTCAAAAAAACTGCCAGCGGGGGTAATGCGTGCCTGTTCGATGCTGCTGCCCGGCGCCGCCATGCGCAGCGCACGTTCAGAAATGAATTGAAAGCCAATCCATATGCCGATGATTAAAATCAAAAAAATAGATGTAGAGGTTCCGAGCGTCCACAGGCAGATCTTTTTTGTTTTTGAAGCCATGGAGTGTTTTTCACGGGGGCTGGTTGACCGCCGGCGGCGGTGCTTTTGTATTGTTTTCTATTGTTTTTTCGCGCCCGATCAGCAATATAGGCGCACGATAAAAACAACAGTCCAGACATCTTAAGAGTTCCAAGGAGTAAAGCAACATGTTCATTTCCCCCGCCTTCGCCCAGACTGCCACCGATACCGCCGAGGCTACGGGCGGGCCGAGTCTGCTGGTTTCCATGGCGCCGCTGGTGCTGATCTTTGTTGTATTTTACTTCATCGTCATTCGCCCGCAAAACCGCCGCATCATTGAACACCGCAAGATGGTCAACAACCTCACTAAGGGTGATAAGGTTGTGACCGGCGGCGGCCTGCATGCCACGGTTAAAAAACTGGTCGGCGAAGAAGACGTCGTGCTGGATCTCGGCGGTGGCGTCGAAGTGACCGCCATGCGCCACAGCCTGATGCTGGTGCGTGACAGCGCCGCAGCCAAAGCGGCTGCCGCCGTCAAAAACGGCAACGACAAGATCGCCAAATAATCTCGCAACCGCCGACTGGCGGCTTCCCGCAAACCGCGCCCGAACAGGACAAGTGGATATGCTTTATATTGATAAATGGAAGATCATTCTGACCGCGCTGCTTTGCGTGCTGGGGGTGGCCTATGCCGTGCCAAACCTGCTGTCCGAAGAGCGTCAGGCCTGGATGCAAAACACTTTGCCGCATTGGATGCCGGGCAAAACGGTCAGCCTCGGGCTCGACCTTCAGGGCGGCTCGCATATTCTTCTTGAGGCAGACACGGCAACTGTGATTGCCGAGCGTATGGACGCTATGGTCGATGCCGCGCGCAAGGAATTGGCGACAGCCAAGATTGGCTACCTCGACCTGACGGCGAAGAAGAACGGCATTTCGTTCCGGCTGCGTGATCTCGATAAAGACCGCGCGGCGGCCTATAAAATCGCCAATAATCTCGCAGAAGGCCTCGACATACAGATTGCGCCCGATGGCACGTTAAGTGCCAATATGACAGAGTCCGGCGTAACCGCGCTCAAGACCCAGATCGTCAACCAGTCGATCGAGATTATCCGTCGCCGCGTCGATGAAACCGGCACCAAAGAACCCGTCATCCAGCGTCAGGGTACGGACCGCATCGTCCTGCAAATGCCGGGCGTGGATAACCCCGAAGAAATCAAATCGCGTCTGCGCGAAACGGCCAAGATGACATTCCATCTGCCCGACCCCGATGCAACACCGACCAGTCGCCCCGGCCCGCTGTCGATGCGTCTGCCGTTGAAGGACAACCCGGGTGCCACGTTGGTCTTGCGCAAGCGGATCATCATTAGCGGCGAAATGCTGGTGAATGCGCAGGCGACCTTTGATGAAAATCAGCGTCCCGCGGTATCGTTCAAATTTGACAGTATCGGCACGAAACGTTTTTGTGACGTTTCACGCGAAAACATCGGCAAGCAATTCGCCATTGTGCTGGATGGCAGCATCATCAGCGCGCCCGTGATCCAGAGCGCGATTTGCGGCGGTAGCGGCATTATCACCGGCAGCTTTACGTCGCAGGAAACGACGGAGCTTGCGCTGCTGCTGCGTTCCGGCGCGCTGCCCGCAGCGTTGAAAGTGATCGAAGAACGCAGCGTCGGCCCGACCCTCGGCTCTGACTCTGTCGAAGCAGGCAAAAAGGCGACAATGTACGGCTTTGCGATTGTCTGCGTCCTGATGGTTGCGTTCTATGGCATGTTTGGCATGTTCGCGAATGTTGCGCTGATCTTTAACGTCGCGTTTATCTTTGCCCTCTTGTCGCTCTTTCAGGCAACGCTGACGCTGCCCGGTATCGCCGGCATTATCCTGACAATTGGTATGGCGGTCGATGCCAACGTTCTGATTTACGAACGCATCCGCGAAGAGCTGCGCAATGGCCGCAGCGTCCTGTCTGCAATTGATACCGGATATAAACAGGCAATGTCGACGATTGTGGATTCGAACCTGACGACACTGATCGTTGCGCTGATCCTGTTTTCTTTCGGTACCGGCCCCGTCAAGGGCTTTGCGGTGGCGATGAGTATCGGGATCATTACCTCGATGTTCTCTGCCATCATGATTACACGTCTGATTATCATCATATGGCTGCGCAAGGCGCGTCCATCCACCCTCGTGCTTTAAAACGATACGAAAAAGGTAGTTTACGCCATGGCTTTCCGTCTCCGTCTGTTCAAGGACGATACCCGTATAGATTTTATGAGCTTTCACAAGACCGGTCTGTTTCTGGCCGTGCTTGTGGTTGCCGCCACTTGCTTTTTTATGGCGACGCGGGGGCTTAATTTCGGCATCGATTTCACGGGTGGTATCTTGATGGAAGTGCGCGTGCCCGCAGGCACCAAGGTCGAAGAAGTCCGTGCACAGCTGGGCAACCTGACGGCGGGGCGTCCGTCCATTCAGGAATTCGGCGAAGACACGCTGATGATTAAAATTCCCGGACGCGAAGCGGATACCGAAACCCAAAAGCAGATTTATGCCGAAGTCTCGGCCGCGATGGGCGACAAAGCCGAATTCCGCCGCACCGAATATGTCGGCCCACAGGTCGGCAAAGAGCTGATTATGACGGGTATAAAGGCTTTCCTGTATTCCATGATCGGTATCATGATTTATATCTGGGCGCGCTATGAATGGCAGTTTGGCATCGCCGGCGTCGCTTCGCTCGCGCATGACGTGATTGCGACCATACTGTTTTTCATTTTGACGGGCATCGAATTCGACCTGTCGACTGTGGCGGCCATTTTGCTGGTGGCGGGTTATTCGGTGAACGATACCGTGATTGTTTTTGACCGCATCCGTGAAAAGATGCGCAAATTCAGAAAAATGCCGCTGGCCGATGTGATTAACCTTGCCATCAATCAAACCATGTCGCGTACGCTGCTGACCAGTTCGACCACGCTTGTGGTCATGTCGGTTCTGGCGATCTTCGGCGGAGCGGCCATTCAGGGCTTTATCTATGCGATGATTCTGGGCATCATTATCGGTACATTTTCATCGATTTATGTCGCCGCGCCGCTGCTGCTTTATATGCATGTCCGTGCCGAAACGCTCGGCAGCGACGCTGAAGCCGAAACACCTGCGGTGGAAAAAGCCTGATATAAACAAGGTCAATTATTCCGGCTGTTCGGCGGGTTCTGATTGCGCCGCTTCGTCGTCGGCATAATCCGCCAACACCAGTTGCATACCGAACCAGCGCCAGCTTTGCGGCTGACCGGGGATGACGGTATCGTCAGGCATGGTGCAGTTGACGCGGGTGCGGCGTTCTTCCAGCATACGGTCGAGACGGATTTCAATGCGGTTGCCGCCCGGCTTGACAATATCCGCCTTGCCGATACCGGAGATGAAGCAAGACAGTTTGCCGATGTCTTTGATTTCCGGCGTGACGGTAAAGCCGATCGCCGGCGGGTTTTCGCTGACAATCATGCTGTCGGGAATCACATCGCCAACGGGCAGGGGAAGGGCATTTGCCGTGAGCATGAAACGTTCGATATCGCCAAAAGAATCCGTCATGATAAATCGCGGCAGGGACATAAAATCAGCCTGTCCATAGGCAACGCCGGACTGCTGGCCGAAGGCCGCTTCAAAATTATATCCTGACAGCTGTTTGCGCAGTTCCACCGAATACTCCCCATAGGGATATGAAAAAAAGGCGGGATCTTCGCCGAATTCCGCGCGGTAGCGGCTGATGGCGCGGTTGATGAGCGCGGCGTTTTCTTCCGCCGGACGCTGCGCCATCTGTGCATAGCTTGCAGGCAGGATGCCCAGATCGGCGAGCTTGTTTTTGCGCAGCGCTTTCAGCTCTTTCCAGCTCATGTGCGAAGGCTGGTTATTGTCTGCCATGTCGCTGGCATAAAAAAGCGTGAAGGGCAGGCCGGCCTGCTGGAGAAGGGGCACGGCATTTTGCAGCGTGGATTTATATCCGCCCTCAAACGTGATCGCCACAGCGCGCTGCGGCAGCGCTTCGCCAGCCTTCAGCGCTTTGATAATCGTTCTGAGCGGCAGGACGGTATAGCCTTCCGTTTTCAGCTCTCTGATATGTTCCTGAAACTGGTCGGTGGAAATGCTGCTTTGGGGCAGGTTTTCTTCGCCCACGCGCTGATAGACGAAGATGACAGCGCTTGATGCATCTGCGGAAATGCCGGCAGCGGCGGCGGGCGCAAAGACGCCCAGCACGAGCCCTATCCCGAACAGCGTGCACAAACCGCTGTACAAAACACCACAATTATGTTTTTGAATAGTAAGCATCTTTTCGTCTGACCACTGTTACGGGAGCATATATTAGCATGACCGCCGAGGTATTAACAGAGCACGCTTTGGACGTCCTTTTTCGCACCGCGCGCACCGCAAACGCCTGGCTTGACAAGCCTGTTCCCGCTGAAAAGCTGCAGCAGATATACGACCTGATGAAATTCGGCCCGACCAGCGCCAACGGCTGTCCGCTGCGCATCGTTTTTGTGCAAAGTCCGGAAGCCAAGGCGCGGCTGAAACCCTGCCTGCTCGAAATGAATGTCGACAAAACCATGGCCGCACCCGCCGTGGCGATTTTTGCGATGGACATGCGCTTTCACGAACATCTGCCGTTTCTGTTTCCGCATACGGATGCGAAATCGTGGTTCGACGGCAACGATGCGCTGATCGCCGAAACCGCATTTCGCAACAGCAGTTTGCAGGCCGCTTATTTTATCATCGCCGCGCGCGCGCTGGGGCTGGACTGCGGGCCGATGTCGGGATTTGATGCGGCCAAGGTCAATGCCGCATTTTTTGCCGATGGCCGGTTCAAGGTAAATTTTATCTGCAACCTCGGCTATGGCGATCACAGTAAAACGTTCGCACGCGGTCCGCGTCTGTCGTTCGATCAGGCCGCAGAGATTGTGTAATTTGCCATGAAATGCCTCGCCGTTAATACCGCCAATACTGTTCTTTCCGTCGCCCTGTGTGACGGTGCAGAGGTGCTGTACTACTTTGAAACGCCGGAAACGCGGGATCAGGGTAATGTGCTGCTCGGCCACGCCAGACAAGCGCTTGAAACGGCGGGAATCGGCTATGACGGGCTGGATTTGATGGCCGTGGTGACGGGGCCGGGAAGCTTTACCGGAATCCGCATTGGTCTTGCGGGCATGCGCGGCCTTGCCATGGCGGCCGACAAGCCGCTGGTGGGTCTGAGCAGTTTCGATCTTTTTGCCGAAACCGGCGATGGTGAAATCAATATCGTGGCGGTCGAGGCCTGGCGCGAAGAACTTTATTTTCAAATCGCCGGACAACCGCCGGTCAACCAAAGTCCTGCTGTTTTTGCAGAGGGCGTCAAAAAACATACAAAGCCGCTCGTCATTTCCGGCGATGCCGCGCATAAGCTGGCGCCCTTTCTGCCAGCGGCACGCGTGGTTACGCCGCCTGCGGATGCACGCCAGCTGGCGCAGAAAGCCATGCAGCTTTATGCGCAGGACGCTCAGGCGGCTGCAAAACGGCCAGCACCCTTTTATTTGCGCCCTGCCGATGTTACGCTTTCGGCAGCGCAAAACCGCAGCATCGAAGGACAGGACAAGCCATGACCAGCGATATCAAACATCTCAAATCAGATTTGCTGGGGCATACGGCGCAGATCGTTTCCGCTTATGTCGCGCGGCATGACGTACATGACTTGTCCGCGCTGATCCGGCAGGTGCATAAAACACTTGCTGCGATCGAGCAGGAAAGCCACGCTGCACCCGCCGCGACAAGCGGTGCGCAGCAGCCCGCCGTACCAGTCAAAAAATCGGTGATGCCGGATTATATTGTCTGCCTCGAAGACGGCAAAAAACTGAAAATGCTGAAGCGTTATCTCAAAACCGCCTATGGCATGTCGCCGGAACAATACCGCGAGAAATGGAACCTGCCGCCCGATTACCCGATGGTCGCGCCGAATTACGCCGAAAAACGCAGCCACCTCGCCAAAGAAAGCGGGCTGGGCAACAATCGCCGGAAATAGTTTTTAGCGGGATAATTCTTCCGCCCGTTGTGCGGCGGCGGCGAGTGCTTCGTCGAAGAGGGCTTGCATGCCGCCTGCATCGCGCATCAAAACAGCCAGCGCGGCAGCGGTTGTGCCGCCGGGGCTGGTGACGTTCTCGCGCAAGCTTGCGGCGGAGGTATCGGGGGTTTCGCGCGCCAGTGCGGCGCTGCCGATAACGGTCTGGCGCGCAAGCCGTGCGGCCATGGCCGGATCAAGCCCTATTTTTTCGCCAGCGGCGGCCATGGCTTCGATCAGCAAAAAAACATAGGCGGGGCCGCTGCCCGACAGGGCGGTCACAGGGTCCAGCAGTCTTTCTTGCGGCACCCAGACAAAATCACCCACGGCAGAAAGCAAATCCTGAGCCTGCTTTTTCTGCGCATCATTCACGAATGCATTCGCACAGGCAACCGTCATGCCTTGGCCGATGGCGGCGGGGGTATTGGGCATGGCACGTACAATCGCCGCATCCGTGCCGAGGTGGCTTTCAAAAAACGATATCGGCTTGCCCGCGGCAATAGAAATAAAGAGCGCGCCCTGTGCCGCAAAGCGTTTATAGGCGGCCGTCATATCGGGCAGCACCTGTGGCTTGACGGCAAAGATGATGACATCGGGTTTGCAGTTATCCGGTAGGTCGTCCAGCGTGTGGACATGCGGCACGGCGGCGTCGATGGCCGCAGGTTCGATGACATGGATTTCTGTGCAGAGTTTTAGATCGATCCAGCGCGTCAGCAGCGCCTGTCCCATCTTGCCGCAGCCGACCAGAAGTAGGTTCATGGCTGAAGCTTAGGCTTCGCCAACCGTATCAAAGACGGCGGCGCTGAGGTTGTCTTGCAGGCGTACATCGCCCGACTGTACCAGCTGGAACGTGGTATAAAAACGGTTGCATTCCGACATGGCGATATCGACAACATCGTGCACCGTATCAATCGCGATGCCTGAAGGGATCATGCGGAGCAGCAGCGTATGGCGGAAGGTCGGGAACTGACCTTTGTTCGACAGGTCAAAGTGGCCGAGCCACATATTCTGGTTGATCTGCTCCAGCGTGCGGCAGGCCATTTCGAAATGTTCGTCCGAGATTTCGACGGGCATAGAGCAAGACAGCAGCAGAGCAGAGAATTCATCTTGCCATTCCAACCACAGCTCCAGCGGGCCGTGCTGGCCCGGCATGGTCATGACCATAAAGTCCTCGTCCGTGCGGGTGAAGTTCCAGCCTTTGGAGCGGGAGAGTTCTTCGACCATATCCAGCGGGTTGTTGTCATCATGCGCAAGTTCAAACGGGGAGCCGATCATTTCTTTGCTGCTTTCTTTTTCGTTGTCGTCTTTTTTGTCGCGGGCTTTTTGGCGGCGGCAGATTTGCCGCTTTTGCCTTTGGCCGGTTGTTTCTTTTTGCCTTCAAGGGCGTCCAGGCGCGCTTCAAGTTCTTCGGTACGGGCGCGGGCGCGGGTGGCGAGTGCTTCGACGCGGTCGAATTCGGCGCGGGTGACAAGGTCGGTCTCGGCGAGGATCTGATCGACGCGCTGTTTGACCATGCCTTTGATCTGGTGACGGACTTCGCTGAACGAGCCCAGCGCGCCGGTGGCCATACGTGCCATGTCGTCAAAGAATTTCAGGCTATCGAGATCGAGCCCTTTTTTCAGTTTCTCGCGCGCACTTCTCATAATCCACCTCTTGTGGTTCATGTGGTAACATGTCCGAAGCCAAAAAAGCAATAAAAAAGCATGGCTTTAGCTGTCGGGCAGGGCTATAAAATAGCTGAAAATTCAAAAAGAAGCCACCTAAAGTAAGTAAATTATCATGACCGGCCTGCCTTTCCCCGAGATTGACCCTGTGGCCCTGAGCCTCGGCCCCATTCTGATCCGTTGGTACGCCTTGGCCTATCTGGCGGGTTTTATGGGCGGCTGGTTCTATGGCGGCTGGCTGGCCGAACATGACCGTGACCGCCGCCCCAGCCGCGAAGACATCGACAATATTTTGCCCTGGATGGTGCTGGGGGTGATCCTTGGTGGGCGTATCGGGTATGTGCTGTTTTATAATTTCCCCGAATACGCGGCGCATCCGATGAGTATCTTCAAGGTCTGGGAAGGTGGCATGTCTTTCCACGGCGGGCTTGCGGGGGTTGTGATTGTCATTCTGGCGTTTTGCCGCCACTATAAAATCAATCCCCTGGCGATGGGTGATATTGTTGCGACTGCAGCTCCGATAGGGCTTTTCTTTGGCCGTATCGCCAATTTTGTTAACGGTGAATTGTTCGGACGTATCACAGATGTGCCTTGGGCGGTGAATTTCCCTGCGGGCGGCGGGCTGCCGCGCCACCCCAGCCAGCTTTACGAAGCCTTCCTCGAAGGATTGGTGCTTTTCGTTATCCTGTTTTTGATGTCACGCAATGCACGTATCCGTCGCATGCATGGCGTTTTATTCGGCACGCTCTTGGTCGGATACGGCACAGCGCGTTTTCTGGTTGAATTCGTCCGCGAGCCGGATCCACAGCTTGGTTTGTTCCTTGAATATTTCTCAATGGGGCAGTTTCTGTGCCTGCCGATGATTGCGGCGGGGGTTCTTGTCATCCAATATGCCCGGAAAAAAGATGCAAAAATCAACAGCGCAAACAAACAGTCTCAAGCCTGACGCGGGCGCTATTGCTGCGCATATCCGTGATGGCGGCGGCATCAGCCTTGCCGAATATATGCGGAGAGCCGCGAGCGCTTATTATGCAGGCGCCACGCCTTTTGGTCGTACGGGTGATTTTACAACCGCGCCGGAAATCAGCCAGCTGTTTGGCGAGATGATCGGTCTTTGGTGCGCCGATTTGTGGATGCAGGCCGGCAAACCCGCGCGTGTCATGCTGGCCGAACTGGGGCCGGGGCGGGGCACGCTGATGGCGGATATCCTGCGTACGGCGCGCAACTGGCCCGAATTCCATGCGGCCTTGTCGGTGCATCTGGTCGAGGCCAGCCCGCAGCTGCGCGCGGTGCAGGCGACGGCGCTGGGGGATGCTGTCTGTGCATGGCATGACGATGTGGCAGGTTTACCGCGCGGCGATTTCAGTCTGATCCTTGCCAATGAGTTTTTCGATGCCCTGCCGATACGCCAGTTCATCCGCCGTGGCGGTGTGTGGCGGGAGCGTTTCGTGGTCTGGGATGCCGCCGAAGAAGCGCTGGCCTTTGATTGCCGCGCAGCGCCGGATACGGCGGCATATATCCCCGCGCACCTCAGCGAAGCGCCCGAGGGCAGTATTTTCGAGGCCAGCCCGCAAAGCACTGCGATAGCCGCGCAGATGGCCGCGCATATCGCAGAAAGCGGCGGGGCTTGCCTTGCGATAGATTACGGACATATCAAAACTGCGGCGGGTGATACTTTGCAGGCGGTCAGTAAGCATCAATATGCCGATGTGCTCGAAAATCCGGGCGGGCAGGATATTACGGCGCATGTGGATTTTGACGCACTGAGGCTTGCGGCGGCGGGGCAGACAGAGGTTTTTCCGGCCCTCACGCAGGGGCAGTTTTTGAATGCGCTTGGTATCGGTATGCGCGCGCAAAAACTGGCCGATCAGGCGTCCACGCAGCAGCAGGCGCAAATTCCGCTGGATGTGCACCGCCTGACCGCGCCATCGGCCATGGGTGATTTGTTCAAGGTTTTATGCTGGGTGCAAAAAGGCAGCGGCTTGATCCCCGCAGGTTTCGGCAAAGGGGAAGGGTAATGCGTTTTCTGACGACCGATCTTGAGAAAATCAAATATCTGCGGCACGGCTTTTTTACCCGTATCGGCGGCGCCAGTGACGGGGTCTTTAGCGGTATGAACTGCGCTTTTTCATCCGGCGACAATCCGGACATCATTGCCATGAACCGCGCCAAGGTCGCGGAGGCTCTGGACATTGCGCCTGAAAACCTGCTGACGCTCAAACAAGTGCACAGCGCGCGGGTTGTCACGGTATCGCAGGGCTGGACGCATGAAACGGCACCACAGGCCGATGCGCTGGTGACAGACCGCAAAGGCCTTGCGCTTGGCATCCTCACGGCGGATTGTGCGCCCGTGTTGCTGGCCGATACAAAAAACAAAATCATCGGCGCAGCGCATGCGGGTTGGAAAGGCGCGATTGGCGGTGTGCTGGAATCAACGATTGCGGCGATGGAAAAGCTTGGCGCAGTACGCAATCATATTGTAGCCGCGATTGGCCCCTGCATCGGCCCGCAATCTTATGAAGTTGGCGCGGATTTCAAAGTGCCGTTTATCGAACAAAACGCCGATAACGAGTTGTTTTTTCGCCCCGCAGAAAAAGACGGGCATTTGATTTTCGATCTGCCTGCCTATACGGCGCAGCGTCTGCGTTTGGCGGGGATCGGCGCGGTCTATGACACGCGGCAAGACACGCTGCCGAACGAGGCAGCCTTTTTCAGCTATCGCCGTACGTGCCAGCGCGGTGAAAAAGATTACGGGCGGCAAATCTCCGCCATCGTTATCCGCTAGAAATTAAAATCAGGAAGGTTTGCCGAGGCGCGATTTGATATTCGGCGGCTTGCCCAGCGTGATGTCGCTTTGCGTCGTGGAGGAACGCTGTGCTTCGGCGGCCTGAATAACCTCTGCCGTTTCCAGCATAAAGAACGAGAAGTCGGTATAGTTCTTGCGGATGTTGGTATAGTGTTCCGAAGTGACGTTGTTGTGTTTCTCGTAAGCTTCCAGCACACGCACCATCTCTAGCGTTGCATCGACAACACGCTGCGATGCGCCTTGCGGCATAAAGGCGCTGTTTTCAGGCGCGGCAAGGGGGCGGAAGACGCCGTAAAGGCTTTCAAGTGTCGAGGGGGAATACATGCTCATTTGCGGCAGCGATTTGACGATTTTTTCCATCCGGTCAATCGCGGCATCCAGCATTGTGCCGGTCAGCTGCTGTTTCTGCTCCGGCGTTTCGGTTTTGTGACGCATCAGCAGAAGGTATTTGGCGACGGTCATTTGCCAATTGCCTTCGCCCGCCCCAACGTTGGCGGCGGTCTGGTTGAATTCCTGAGCAAGCTTTGTAAATTGATCTGGCATAGAGGAACGTTATCAAACCCGAGTCTTTATGTCAATTTGCAAGTTTCTTCGTCAAAAAACGCCCGCAAAGCCTATCTATTTGCGATTTGAAACAGTAAGATCATCGCCGGTTTTGACGCCAACAGCGACAACAGGACGGAACGCACCATGAAGCTTATTTCCTGCACCAGCAACCAGCCGCTCGCCGAGGCGATTTCCGCCTATCTGGGCATCCCGCTGACCGAGGCGAACGTGAAGCGCTTCGCCGATCAGGAAATCTTCCTGGAAATTCTCGACAACGTGCGCGGCGAAGATGTGTTCGTCATCCAGCCCACGTCCTATCCCGCCAACGACCACCTGATGGAACTGCTCATCATGATCGACGCGCTGAAGCGCGGGTCGGCCCGCCGCATCACCGCGGTCATGCCGTATTTCGGTTATGCGCGGCAAGACCGCAAGACCACGGCGCGCTCGCCCATCTCCTCCAAGCTGGTCGCAAACCTCATCACTACCGCAGGCGCCGACCGCGTCCTGACGATGGATCTGCACGCCGGACAAATTCAGGGTTTCTTTGATATTCCGGTTGATAACCTTTTTGCAGGCACGCCGGTTTTTGTGCCTTACATCCAGAAAGTCTGCAAGGTTGATAACCTCACCATCGTTTCGCCCGATGTGGGCGGTGTGGTGCGCGCGCGCGCCTTTGCCAAGCGTCTGGACGATGCGGGTCTTGCCATCATCGACAAACGCCGCGAAAAAGCAGGTATTTCCGAAGTGATGCATGTGATTGGCGAAGTCGCAGGCCGCGACTGCATCCTGATCGACGATATGGTTGATTCCGCAGGCACGATCTGCAATGCCGCCAGCGCGCTGATCGAACATGGCGCGGCATCGGTGCGCGCGATCGCATCGCACGGTGTTTTCTCCGGCAGCGCGGTGGAGCGGATCGAAAAATCGCCGATGACAGAAATGCTGGTTACCGACAGCATCAAGGCAACCGATAAAATCAGAGCCTGCGCGAAAATAAAATACCTGACCGTCGCGCCGCTGTTCGGCGAGGCGATCTTGCGCATCAGCGAAGAGCGCTCGGTTTCTTCTCTCTTTGATACCGTTCCGGTCAGCGCGTAAATTTTACGGCTGCGGTTTTTGGGCTTTCGCGGCTTCGCGGCGGGGAATAACCCGCATATTCACATCTGCGACCAGCCAATCGGTGACTTTACCGGCCAGTACGCCGACGGTTTTACCCGCAATCGCGGCGCCGCCGATGATAAAGGCCGTTGCCGCAACCGGCATGGCTGCGGGCAGGGCGATGGCGGCGGCGGTAAAGACGGCGCTCAGGAATATCCCGCGCTCGACAATCCGGCCACCGTTGTCCAGATTGGCCGTGTTGTAAATGGCGCGGTTGATTTCGGACGGCCCCAGAAACGGGCGGCCGAGAAGGTAGCCCAGCGTGGGTTGAATGCTGGATTTCTTGCCGAGCCAGTTGAAAAGCTCTTTCATATGCGTCCTGCCTTGATAATGTTTCAAGCAATAATATTGGTCAGCCCATATCTGGCCATATCTGGCGGCGGCTGTAAACCGCATATGTATATCGCTGATAATATTGTAAAATTTAGCTGCCGCACCGTGGCGGACGACAGAGGCGGCGCTGGCTGCGCCCAGAATTCATAATTCGCTTGATTTTTCAGCCGTATTGGCATTATATACCCCGTTCCTGAAGCAGCACCCCTGGAGGCTGAGCGGGAGCAGATAAAACAAACCGAAACAAAAGGATACGATATCATGGCACAAACCAAAACAACGCTTGCGGCAGAAGCACGCGCGAAGGCCGGTAAGGGGGCCGCCCGTGCAGTACGTCGCGAAGGTAAAGTTCCAGCCGTTATTTACGGCGACAACAAAGAGCCCGTGTTGATTGCGATCAACGAACGCGTTCTGCTCAAGGAACTGAGCAACAAACAATTTTTTACGCACCTGTGCGACCTGACCGTCGAGGGCAAAACCGTTCTGGTTCTGCCGCGCGATGTGCAGTTGCACCCCGTGAATGATCGTCCGGAACATGCTGACTTCCTGCGCGTTTCTGAAAAGACGATGATCCGCGTCAATGTACCGGTGCGCGTGACGAACGAAAAAGCATCGCCTGGCCTTATCAAAGGCGGCGTGATTAACCTCGTTCACCATGAAATCGAAGTCCATTGCAAAGCAACCGATATCCCCGAAGAATTTATCATGGATATTGGCGGCCTTGAACTCGGTGGCTCGCTGAGCATTGAAAACCTCAAACTGCCCAAAAGCGTTGTACCGACGCTGGATGGCGACTTCACCATCGTCTCCGTCGTGGCACCGACCGCCATGAAGGCAGAGGTTGAAGCACCCGTTGCTGCGGCTGCCGTACCTGCTGCGGCTGCGGCACCCGCTGCGGCTGCTGGTAAAGCTGCTGCACCGGCGAAAGCCGCTCCGGCGAAGAAGTAACCTTCTTTTAGGGACGGTGGGCTGGTATGTGGCTGTTTGTCGGATTAGGCAATCCTGGCCAAAAATATCAGCATAACCGTCACAATATCGGATTTATGGCGATGGACGTTCTTGTCCATCGCCATAATTTTTCCGACTGGACGAAAAAGTTTCAGGGCGAGATGTCGACCGGCACGCTGGAGGGGGAAAAGATCATCGTCCTCAAGCCGCAGACCTTTATGAACCTGTCAGGCCAATCGGTACAAGCGGCGGCAGCGTTTTACAAAGTGCCGCCGGAAAACGTCGTCGTGTTCTATGACGAGCTGGATCTGCTGCCCGGCAAACTGCGCGTTAAAAAAGCGGGCGGCAGCGGCGGGCATAACGGTATCAAGTCCATCGACAGCCATCTGGGACAGGATTACTGGCGCGTGCGCCTTGGCATCGGGCATCCGGGCGACAAGGATATGGTCAGCAACTACGTGCTGGGTGATTTCGCCAAAGCGGATCGCGCAGGACTGGAGAAGATGCTCGACGCACTGGCAGATCACGCGCCGCGCCTTGCCGCGGGCGATATGGACGGGTATATGAGCAAGGTGGCGCAAGCACTGCAGCCGCCGCGCGAAGTAAAAGACAAAGATCATCAGGACAAAAAAGTACAGAAGGAAAAATAACCATGGGTTTCAATTGCGGTATCGTCGGTCTGCCCAACGTCGGCAAATCCACGCTGTTCAACGCGCTTACCGCGACGGCGGCGGCGCAGGCGGCGAATTATCCTTTCTGCACTATCGAGCCGAACGTGGGGCGCGTTGCCGTTCCCGATACGCGCCTTGATACCATCGCCAAAATCGGCAAATCGCAAAGCATCGTGCCGACGCAGCTGGAATTCGTCGATATCGCCGGCCTTGTGCGCGGCGCCTCGAAGGGGGAGGGGCTCGGCAACCAGTTCCTCGCCAATATCCGCGAAACGGACGCCGTGCTGCATGTGCTGCGCTGCTTTGAAGACGAAAACGTCACCCACGTCGAAGGCGGCGTTGACCCGATCCGCGACAAGGAAATCATCGATACCGAACTGATGATTGCCGACATGGAAAGCCTTGAAAAGCGCATCGACCCGCTGCGCAAAAAAGCCAAGGGCGGCGATAAAGACTCCGCACTGATGGTCGAAGTGATCGAACGCGCTCTGGTCGAGCTGCGCGAAGGCCGCCCCGCGCGCATCGTCAAGCGCGACAACGAAGATCAGGAACGCGCCTTCCAGATGCTGCAACTGCTGACCGCCAAGCCGGTTTTGTATGTCTGCAACGTGCTGGAAAGCGACGTCGAAAAAGGCAACAAACATACCGAACGCGTGGCCGCAATGGCCAAGGCCGAAGGCGCGGGCTATGTCATCATCTGCGCCGCGATCGAGGCGGAAATCGCCCAGCTCGGCACGGATGAAGAGAAAATGGAATTCCTCTCCACCATGGGGCTGGATGAGCCGGGGCTGAACCGCGTGATCCGCGCGGGATACCAGCTGCTCGGCCTTATCACCTTCTTCACCGTCGGCCCGAAAGAAGCGCGCGCATGGACGGTGCGTAAACTCTCCAAAGCGCCGCAGGCCGCAGGCGCCATCCATACCGATTTCGAACGCGGCTTTATCCGCGCCGAAACCATCGACTTCGGTGATTTCGTCACCCTCGGCGGCGAAACCGCCGCGAAAGAAGCCGGCAAAATGCGCTCGGAAGGCAAAGAATACATCGTGAAAGACGGCGATATTATGCTGTTCAGGTTTAACGTTTA
>JAUXOC010000108.1 GCA_030682495.1 Alphaproteobacteria bacterium
TGCGCGGCGTGATGGCGCAGAAACCCCGCAGCTGGTGGATGGCGGCGCTTGAAAAACGCGCCGTGCCCTGCGGCCCCGTCAATACGCTGGATCAGGTTTTTGCCGATGAACAGGTGCAGGCGCGCGGCATGGTCACGCCGATGCAGCATCCGCTATCAAATGCGCCGGTCAACCTGATTGCAAGCCCCGTGAAATTTTCGGAAACGCCGGTCAGTTACCGCCGTGCACCGCCGCCGCTGGGCGCGGATACCGATGATGTGCTTAAAGCCGAACTGGGCTTGAGCGAAACAGAAATTCTTAACCTGCGTCAACAAGGAGTGGTGTCATGACAATTCTGCAAGCCGGTATGAACAGCGAGAAGAAACCCGTATCCAAATTGCGTATCCCGCAGCACGACCTGCTGGGCATTGATATGCTGGATGCCAGCGATATCACAACCATCCTCGACCTTGCCGAATACTACGTGGTACAGAACCGCCGCCGGTCACTGACCAACGTACTGCTCAAGGGCATGGTCATCGTCAACCTCTTCCTTGAAAATTCCACCCGCACGCGTTTGTCGTTTGACATGGCCGCCAAACGTCTGGGCGCGGATGTCATCAACATGACAACCGACGGCTCGTCGATTCTGAAGGGCGAGAGCCTGACCGACACGCTGAAAACCATCAACGCCATGCGCCCCGATGTTGTCATCATCCGCCACCGCGGCGAAGGATCGGCAGAAGATGCCGCGAAGCTGATCGACGCCCCCGTTATCAACGCCGGTGACGGCACGCGCGAACACCCGACGCAGGCGCTGCTGGATGCCCTGACCCTGCGCCGCCATTTCAGCAAACTCGAAGGCCTGCACGTTGCTATCGTGGGCGACATTCTGCACAGCCGCGTAGCGCATTCCAACCTGCACCTGTTCAAAAAGATGGGCGTTACGCAAAGCTGCATCGGCCCGCGCGAGCTTTTGCCGCTCGGCGTCGATGGCACGCAAGACCTTGGCGCCGGCCTGAAGAACGCCGATGCCGTCATGGTGCTGCGTATCCAGAAAGAACGCCTGAGCGAAAAGCTGTCTTTCACCGAAGAAGACTATTTCAAAGCCTATGGCCTGACGACAGAGCGTTTGTCACTGGCCAAAGAAAACGCCGTTGTCTTGCACCCCGGCCCGATGAACCGCGGCGTCGAAATTGACGCGGCGCTGGCCGACGACCCCACGCGCAGCCTCATTACAACGCAGGTTGAAATGGGCGTCGCCGTGCGCATGGCCTGCCTTGACCTGCTGACACGCGGCGCACGTATCGCCTGCTGATGGCGGACGAACCGCAGGCACGCTTCGCCGGCTCCTTGCCTGCACGCTTCGCCGTGCTGTGGCAACGCCTCGGGGTTTCACACCCCGACGTTGCCGCGGCGGGCGCGCGTTTGATCGTCCTTTACAGTGACCCTGCCCGTGCCTATCACAACCAAACGCATTTGCAGGATGTGCTCGACAAGCTAGACTGGGCGAAAGACGCACTCGGCGAAAGCGGCGAGCTGGACAGTCTTGACACCGCTGCGCGGCAGCGTATGTTCGATACCATAGAACTCGCACTCTTTTATCACGACGCCGTTTACGACGCGCGCGCCAAAGACAACGAAGCGCAAAGCCGTGACCTGATGCGCCGCGATGCGCAAGCCCTCGGCCTTGATCCTGCCGTCATCGCCGCTGCCGCGCGGCTGATCGATCTGACAGCCCATCACGAGCAGGCACAAAGTCTTGACGAAAGAATCATGGCTGATTGCGACCTTGCCATTCTGGGCGCCGATGAAACCACGTTCAAGAAATACGATAACGATATCCGCCGCGAATACGCCCATGTCCCCGCCCCGCTTTACGCCGCCGGACGCGCCAAAGTACTGCACGGGTTTTTGCAGACACCGCAGCTGTTCAAAACCGCCGCTTTTGCAGTGCGGTATGACGCGCCCGCCCGCCGCAATCTACGGGCCGCATTGGCGCCGCAGTCTTTTTGGCAGCGTCTGTGCCGGTTTTTGGGCAGGCCTACCCCCTGACAGCAACATTGAAAACCCCGCGCAAATCGGCAATAGTGGCGGCTTCTGAAAGGAATTTTTCATGTCATTTCTTCTGACGCAAATCCATATCGACCCCGCGCTTGCGCTTGTCGCGCTGATCGGCGGCTATCTGTCGGGCAGCGTGCCCTATGGGCTGATTCTTGGTAAACTGGCGGGGCTAGGCGACATTCGCGCGGCAGGGTCGGGCAATATCGGTGCCACAAACGTGCTGCGCCTCGGCGGCAAAAAACTTGGTGCGGCAACCTTGCTGCTCGACGCGCTCAAAGGTGCCATTCCGGTTCTGGTCGCCAAGCAATTTCATATGGACTATGCGGTGATTGCCGCACTGGCCGCTTTTGCCGGACATCTGTTTCCGGTCTGGCTGAAATTCAAGGGCGGCAAGGGTGTTGCGACCGCGCTCGGTATCTGCTGGGCGCTGATGCCGCTGCTGGGTCTGTGCCTGTGTCTGATCTGGCTCGGCACGGCCATGATGTTCCGCTATTCGTCGCTGGCCGCACTGACGGCTTTTGGCGTATCGCCGATGGTGACACTTTTGCTCAGCGGTGATTACCAATTGACACTCACGGTCATGATCCTTGCGATCACGGTCTGGATCCGCCATCACCAGAACCTGCGCAGGCTGTGGAAGGGCGAAGAAGGCAAGATCAACCTTGGCGGCAGCAAAAAGGATGCAGCGTGAACGCGCCGCTCAGCCCCGCTGAAAAACTTGCGCGTCTGCGGCTGATCCGCAGTGAAAACGTCGGCCCTGTCACCTATACCCGCCTGATGCAGCGTTTTGGCACGGCCCTGCGCGCGCTGGAAGCCTTGCCGGAAATGGCGCGGCGCGGCGGCGGTAAAAAGGAACTGGCCATTTTTTCAAAATCCGCCGCCGAAGATGAAATGGCGCGTATCGAGAAATACGGCGCGCGCCTGATCGTACAAGGCGACGCGGAATATCCTGCACTGCTGGGCGAAACCGAAGATGCGCCGCCGGTGCTGATGGTGATCGGCGATGCCACGTTGCTGTCACGCCCCGCGCTGGGCGTTGTCGGCGCGCGCAATGCGTCGCTGAGTGGCCGCAAAATCGCCGAGGGGTTCAGTGCCAAGGTCGGCGCGGCGGGCTTTGCCATTATCTCCGGCCTTGCGCGCGGTATCGACAGCGCCGCGCATAAGGCATCACTGCAAACCGGCACCGTTGCGGTTGTCGCGGGCGGCATCGACGTTATTTACCCGCGCGAGAACGAAAGCCTTTACCGCGAGATTGCGCAGCAGGGTGTCGTTGTCGCCGAAAGTCCCTTTGGCACGGAGCCGCTGGCGCGGCACTTCCCGCGCCGCAACCGCATTATCTCCGGCCTCGCCCTCGGCGTGCTGGTTGTGGAAGCAGCAGAGAAATCCGGATCGCTGATTACCGCACGTATGGCGCTGGAGCAAAACCGCGAGGTTTTTGCCGTGCCCGGATCACCGCTCGACCCGCGCGCGGGCGGCACGAACAGCCTGCTCAAGGACGGCGCGCATGTGACCACCAGCGCCGAGGATATTCTGCACGTCCTTGGCAGTTTGCGCCTGAAGCCCCTGCGCGAGCCGCCGCAACGCGGCTATGACGGCAGCGGCGAATCACCTGCCCATGCCGAGATCCCCGACAGCCTGCGCGAAAAGCTTCTGGAAAACTTAAGTCCGACGCCCGTTTCCATAGACGAGCTGGTGCGTGACCTGAATGTGCCGATTAGCTACATTCTGACAATTCTTTTGGAGCTGGAGCTTGCAGGACGTATTGAACGGCAGGCAGGAAATAAGGTAAACCTGATTTAGACCGCGCCCAGCGACACTAATTATAATGTATATAAAAGTGTCGCCGCCATTCCGCACGCGGCTATTTTAAGGACCGGACCAGAACGCATGTCGGCACAAAACCTTGTCATCGTCGAATCGCCTGCCAAGGCGAAGACCATCAATAAATACCTTGGCCCCGATTATACCGTTGTGGCCAGCTTCGGCCATGTGCGCGATTTGCCGGCCAAGAACGGCTCGGTCGATCCGGACAAAGATTTCGCCATGCTGTGGGAAATCGGCGAGCGGTCACACAAACCGCTGGGCGAGATCATCGCGCGCGCGAAAAAAGTGCATACCGTCTATCTGGCGACTGACCCGGACAGGGAAGGCGAAGCGATTTCCTGGCACGTCAGCGAATACCTGAAAGAAAAATATCTGGCGGACAAAGTCAAAATTCGCCGCGTGACGTTTAACGAGATCACCAAGACCGCCGTGCAGGAAGCTTTCAAGAACGCGCGCGATATCGACCATCATCTGGTCGATGCCTATATGGCGCGCCGCGCGCTGGATTATCTTGTCGGCTTTACGCTGTCGCCGGTATTGTGGCGCAAGCTGCCCGGATCGCGCAGCGCCGGCCGCGTGCAATCCGTCGCCCTGCGCCTGATCTGCGAGCGCGAAGCCGAGATCGAAATTTTCAAAGCCGAAGAATACTGGTCAATCGAAACGCTGCTGACCACCAAGGACGGCAAAAGCTTTACCGCCCGCCTGTCGCAGCTGGATGGCGAGAAGATCGAAAAGATGACGATCGGCAACCAGACCGCTGCCGATACCGCTGTTGCGCGTATCGTGGGGCAGAATTTCAGCGTCGCGAATATCGAGCGCAAACAAGTACGCCGCAACCCCTATCCGCCGTTCATCACATCGACTTTACAGCAGGAAGCATCGCGCAAGCTGCGCTTTTCCGCGACCAAGACCATGCGCACGGCGCAAAGACTGTATGAAGGCGTGGACATTGGCGGGGAAACCGTCGGTCTGATTACCTATATGCGTACCGATGGCGTGACCCTGAGCGGCGAGGCGATCACCGATGCCCGCAAGCTGATTAAAAACAAATACGGCGAGAATTATCTGCCCGACAGCCCGCGCGCCTATAAATCGAAAGTCAAAAATGCGCAGGAAGCGCACGAAGCCATCCGCCCCACCGACGTCCACCGCACGCCCGACAGCGTGTCGGAATATCTGGGCGAAGACGAGGCAAAGCTTTATGACCTGATCTGGAAGCGCACAATTGCCTGCCAGATGGAAAGCGCCGTACTGGATCAGGTTTCTGTCGATATCGCGAACGAAGCGGGCAAAGTCGTTTTGCGCGCCACCGGCTCTATCATCGCCTTTGACGGATTTTTGAAAGTCTACCGCGAAGAGCAGGAAGACGAAGACAAGGACGCCAGCGAAGAAGAACGCCGCCTGCCGCCGCTGAAAGAAGGCGACGCGCTGAAACTGGGCGAGGTCACGCCCAACCAGCACTTTACCCAGCCCCCGCCGCGTTATACCGAGGCAAGCCTGGTTAAAAAGATGGAAGAGCTCGGCATTGGCCGCCCGTCGACCTATGCGTCGATTTTGCAAGTGCTGCAAGACCGCGACTACGTCAAGCTCGACCAGCGCCGTTTTATCCCCGAAAGCCGCGGCCGCATTGTGACTGCGTTTTTGATGAACTTCTTCGGCCAATACGTGGAATACAATTTCACAGCTGATCTTGAAGAGCAGCTGGATGAAATTTCCGCCGGCGATATCGAATGGAAAGGCGTACTGCGCACTTTCTGGACGGCGTTTTCGGCAGCGATTGAAAAAACATCTGATCTCAAAATCACCGACGTCATCAATGCGCTGGAACATGACCTTGCGCCCATCCTCTTCCCCGATCCGGGGCCGGAGGGCCGCAGCTGCCCCACCTGCAAGACCGGCAAGCTGAGCCTCAAACTCGGCAAATACGGCGCTTTCGTCGGCTGTTCCAGCTATCCGGAATGCCGCTATACCCGCCCCGTCCTGTCGGGCGGCGGTGACGGCAACGAAGGCAACGGCGAAACCGGCACGGCTCCCAAACTGCTGGGAAAACATCCGGTTTCCGGTACAGACGTGACCCTGCGCTATGGCCCTTACGGCCCCTATATCCAGATGGATCCGCCCGCCGCCGAGATTGCCGCCGCAGCGGCAGCACCGGAGCCGGTAGAAGAAACAACCAAGGACGGCAAGAAAAAGAAGAAAGCCAAAAAACCCGCCGAGCCGAAACCCAAGCGCGCGCCAGTGCCCAAAAATATGGACCCGAACGACATGGAGCTTGACCGTGCCGTGGCGCTGCTCTCTCTGCCGCGCGAAGTGGGGCTGCATCCGGAAAGCGGCGAGATGATCAAAGCCGGTATCGGCCGTTTCGGGCCGTTTCTGGTACACCAGAACAAATTCAAATCAATTCCCGCCGACGACCCCGACGGCGTGCTCACCATCGGCCTGAACCGCGCCGTTGACCTTTTGGCCCAGCAGGGCAAAGGCCGCGGCGGTTTCGGCGCGATCAAAGAGCTCGGGGCACATCCCGCAGACGGCAAAGCCGTTTCGGTCAACCGCGGGCGCTATGGCCCCTACGTCAAACACGGCAGCGTCAATGCGACGATTCCGAAAGACGTGGAAGCCGAAGCCGTTACCATGGAACAAGCCGTGGAATGGCTGAACGCCCGCAAAAACGCCGCGCCCCAAGGCACGCGCAAAACCGCACGTAAAACAACGGCCAAAAAACCGGCCGCCAAAAAGACCGCGGGCAAGGCACGAAAAACCTAACCTAAGAAAGAAGACTCTCCGTTGAAAAATACAAAACCACCGTCCCGCAGCAAAAACACCAAAGCAGGACGCCCCGCTTCCGGCCCGCGCCGTGAAGACGATGCCTCGCGTGCGCCGCGCCGTGCACCCCCCAAACACCCACACGCCCACCGCGGCGCAGCCGCCGGCGAAGACCGCCCCCTGCCGAGCCGCGAGGAGCTAAAAGAATTTCTGCTCAACAACCCCGATGCACTCAACAAGCGCGAAATCGCCCGCGCCTTTGGCATCACGGGGCAGGACCGCACGCAGCTACGCCGCATCCTGCGCGAGATGACCGAAGAAGGCATGCTGGAAAAAACCCCGTCGCGCAGTTATCAGGCGCCGGACAGTTTGCCGGAGCGCTGCCTGATTGAAATCACCGGCATCGATGACGACGGCGAGCTTTGCGCCCGCCCGCTGGACTGGCACGGGCGCGGCAAACCGCCCGTGATTTACGTGACGATCGAAAAGAAGCGCACCACCGCGGCCCTCAAGGAAGGCGACCGCATTCTGGCGCGCCTGAAAAAAATATCGCCGCAGGAATACGAAGCGCGCATCCTCAAGCCGCTGGAAGAAAACGGCGAGACGCGCACCGTCGGTTTCTACAAATCATACCGCGGCGCGGGTATCGTGACCCCCACCGACAAGAAAAACAAACTGGAATACATGATACCGCCCGAATTCACCGCGGGCGCGCAGGATGGCGATCTGGTATCGACCGAAACGCTGCCGCCGTCGCGGCAATACCCCAGCAGCCGCAACGCCGCGCGGGTACTGGAAGTTCTGGGGCAAAAGAACGACCCGCGCCTGATCAGCCTGATTGCGATTCACACACAGGGTATTCCGGTTGAGTTCCCGTCCGATGTGCTGGCGGAATCGGAGGGCTTGTCCGAGCCTGATCTTTCTGGCGGGCGCGTGGATATGCGCGATATCCCGCTTGTCACCATCGACGGTGCAGATGCGCGCGATTTTGACGACGCCGTTTTCGCCATGCCCGACGACGACCCGAAAAACCCCGGCGGCTGGAAGCTGATTGTTGCCATCGCCGATGTGTCTTACTACGTGCGGCACGGGTCGGCACTGGATACCGAAGCCTACAAGCGCGGCAATTCGACCTATTTCGCCGACCGCGTGGTGCCGATGCTGCCCGAGCGCCTGTCGAACGACCTGTGTTCGCTGCGCCCGCATGTGCCGCGCGCCTGCCTTGCGGCTTTTATGACCCTCGATAAAAACGCGCGGATGATTGATTACGTCTTCAAGCGCGGCCTGATGCGATCTGCCGCGCGACTGACCTATGAACAGGTCGAGGATGCGCACCGCGGCACGCCCGACGACACCACCGGCCCGCTGATGGAAGAGGTTATCAAACCGCTGTACCGTGCCTATAGCCTACTGAAACACGCCCGTGAAAAGCGCGGCGCGCTGGAGCTGGACCTGCCGGAGCGCAAAGCCCTTATCAACGACAAAGGCCAAGTCACCGCCATCGTGCCGCGCACACGTCTGGACAGCCACCAGCTGATCGAAGAATTTATGATCCTCGCCAACGTTGCGGCGGCTTATGCGCTGGAAGATAAAAAAGCGCCCTGCGTTTACCGCATCCACGATCAGCCCGCTGTGGAGCGGATTGAAGCGGCGCGGGTCTTCCTCAAAGAAATGGGCTATTCCCTGCCGGAGACGGACAATATCCACCCGCGCAATATCAACCAGCTGCTCAAGCTTTCGAGCGAGCGCGGCGAGGCCGATCTTGTCCATACCATGCTGCTGCGCACACAATCGCAGGCGATTTACCACCCCGACAACATCGGACATTTCGGTCTGGCGCTGGAGAAATACGCGCATTTCACCTCGCCCATCCGCCGCTATGCCGATTTGATCGTTCACCGTTCGCTTGTCGGCGCGCATAAACTCGGCGATGGCGGTCTCAGCCCTTACGAGAAAGAACATATCCATGATATCTCGGAGCATATTTCGCTGACCGAGCGCCGCTCGATGATTGCCGAGCGCGATGTGATGGACCGTTTCACCGCGCAATATCTGCAATCGCAGATCGGCCAGATTTTCAAGGGCAAAATTTCCGGCGTGGCGTCTTTTGGCCTTTTTGTTACGCTCGACGAATCCGGCGCAGACGGGATTGTGCCGATGCGCCAATTGCCGCGCGATTATTATGTGCACGACGAGAAACGCCATGCGCTGGTCGGCAAGGACACGCGCCGTACCTTCCGCATCGCGGATGCTGTTTTTGTGCGCCTGCTGGAAGCAGACCCGCAGCGCGGCAGCACCGTGTTTGAAATGGTCGAAGGCGCCGAGGACGGCAACACCCCGCGCCGTCCGGAGCGTAAAGGCAGCGGGCAGAAACACCACCGGCAGGACAGCCGCCGCGGATCAGGCGCAAAACCGGACAGCGGCAGCCGTGGCAAAGGCGGCAAGAAACCGCGCCGCCGTTAGGGCGCGGGCGCTGCGGCCAGAGCTTTTCTTGAAAGGGACTATTTCTTGCGCGGGGAAATTATTCTTCGCGCGGACAAATTATTCTTCGCGCGGAGCGCTGGCCGCTTCGATCACGCGGTTGCGGCCGGCGCGTTTGGCGTCATAGAGCGCTTTATCCGCACGTTCAATCAGGTCGGCAATCGGCTCGCCCGGCGTATATTCGGCAACACCGATGGACAGCGTGATGCGTCCCATGTTTTCGTTGCTGGCCTTGTTGATAACCTCTTTGCTTTCAACAGATTTGCGCAGAATTTCGGCAACGCGCAGCCCCGCAGACACAGGCGTATCGGGCAGAATAATGGCAAATTCTTCGCCGCCGTAGCGGGCGGCAAAGTCACGGCCCTTGACGTTGTCGGTGAGCGTGCGCGCGACAAGGCGCAGCACTTGGTCACCGACTTGGTGGCCGTAGGTATCGTTGAATTTCTTGAAAAAGTCGATGTCCAGCAGCATCAGCACCATCGGCGTTTCCGTCTTTTCGCTTTCTGATACGCAATCGAGCATCTGTTGGTCGAAGGCCTTGCGGTTGAGCAGCCCCGTCAGGCCGTCCGTCATCGCCTCTTTTTTCACGGTGTCGAGGTTGTTGCGTAGCTCTGTCACCTGCTGGGACGAATTGCCGAGCTGTACTTCCAGCTCCTGGTTTTTTTCGACCATCTTGCGGGTATCGGCGACGATGGCAGAAACGATGGCACCCAGATCTTCGAGCGATGACGCGCTACCGATCTGCTGCGACACATCGCTGAGGTTTTCGCCGTATTCGGTGGTTGCAGATTTTGCGGTGCTGACCATCGACGCCAGCTCGGCAATCGCGCTTTGCATCTGGTCGCTGATTTTCTTCACCGCTTCGTCGCGCACCGCTTCGTTCATATAGCGGCGGTAAATCTGATGGCAGGCGATTTCGTCAATCTTGCCGTGAAATGCCTCGATCGCGCGGACGATTTCAACGTCGCCCTGAAAATAGCGATACCACAGCTCGTACATCTCCGGCACAGGCCGAAGACCGAGCACTTCGATACGCTCCAGCGCGTTAACAGCGATTTCCTGCACTTTTTCGAGCGATTCACTGTACATGAACGGCATCGAAATATCGGTCGCCACTGTCTTGGCGTTCGGATCTTTTTTGTCTGTCGGCTTGTTCATGAAAAGACGCCTGCGCGAATGAAAGAAACTCAATCACTAAAGTAATGAAAACCGCCGGCGATTTCCAGTGCCGACCGCATTTTCAGAACATTACAAATGCTTAATGTCGGGCTGAATATGCTCGGTCTGCGACGATAGCGCGACGATAGCGTCTTCCGGCGTGTCGACAACCTGATAGAGACTGCGATGCCAGAACGGTGTAAAGCCGCTATCGACCATATGGTCGACCATTTGCATCAGCGGGTTATAAAAACCATCGACGTTCAGGAAAACGATGGGTTTGTCATGCAGGCCCAGATATTTCCACGTCAGAATTTCAAATGTTTCGTCAAGCGTACCGAAACCGCCGGGCAGGACGATAAACCCTTCGGATTTATCGACCATCATTTGCTTGCGCGTGTGCATGCTGTCGACGATAAAGAGCTCGGTCACATCGTCGTTCATCACTTCTTTGTCTTGAATATGCTCGGGAATAATCCCCACAACCTCGCCGCCCGCGGAAAAACAGGCCTGCGAAACGATCCCCATCAGCCCGACGCGGCCGCCGCCATAGACCAGACGCACTTTTTCCTCGGCCATGACCTGCCCCAGACGGGCAGCGACATCCTTGTAAATTTGACTGACTTTATGGCCTGTACCGCAATAGACGCAGGCAGAGTTAATTTTGGGCATCTGTTTTCGTATCGCTTTCATCTCGTCGGCTGTCGCAGCAAAGCGCGGACAGGACGTTCTGTATAGGGAATGTGCCTGCGCCTGTCCAGCGTTTTCTAATGTTATGGCAATCCGCTTTTTGCTTGTCTTGCGGCGCAATAAGCGACAAAACTACCCTTTGGCTTTAAAGCAACCCGCAGGAAAACCCCATGGACGACATTCTCAACCTTATCCGCAAAACCCTTTTCGTGCCCGTGCATCCCGCGGGCTGGCCGTTTATCGCCGGTTTTGCCGTTCTGGCGCTGATCCTCGCGCTCATCGCCGACTTCCTCGGCTTCGTCGGTCTGGTGCTGACGCTGTGGTGTGTCTATTTCTTTCGCAACCCCGCACGCATCACGCCGGTACGCGAAGGCCTGATTATCAGCCCCGCCGATGGTCTGGTGTCGCTGATTGCCGAAGTGCCGCTGCCGCCCGAACTGGACGATTGCCGCGGCAAAGAAGAGGCGCCGACCGGCGACAGTCTTTGCGATGCGCCCACCGTGACGCGCGTCAGCATCTTTCTCAACGTCTTTGACGTGCACGTCAACCGCATCCCTGTGGATGGCGACGTCACCAAAGTTGTGTATCACCCCGGCAAGTTCCTGAGCGCCAACCTCGACAAAGCCAGCCTCGAGAACGAACGCTCGACCGTCCTGATGAAAGTTAAAGGACAAAACACCAGCGTCGCCTTTGTGCAGATCGCCGGCCTTGTCGCGCGCCGCATCATCTGCAAACTGAACGCCGGACAGCAGGTTAAAGCGGGCGAGCTTTATGGCTTGATCCGCTTTGGCAGCCGCGTTGATATCTATCTGCCGCCGGGAACAGAGCCTTTGGTCTGTGTCGGCCAGCGCGCGATTGGCGGCGAAACGGTTATCGCCGATTTGCAATCTAAAGAAGCGCGGCGTAGCGGTGAAAACCGCAATCCTTAAGGTTGAAAACCGCAATTTGTAAGGCTGAAACCGCAACCCCATAACCCACACCCAGAAAACGCCATGCAAAAACCGCCGCGCAAGCTGCCCATACACAAGATGATCCCGAATATGATTACGCTGACGGCCATGGCCGTCGGCCTGACGTCGATCAAATTCGCGATTGCCGGAAAATGGGAGCATGCAGTAATCGCCATCGTCGTTGCCGCGTTTATGGACGCTTTCGACGGCGCGGCAGCAAGGCTTCTCAAGGCGCAAAGCAAGCTGGGGGCGGAGCTGGATAGTTTTTCTGATCTCGTCTGCTTTGGCGTTGCACCTGCGCTTGTCATTTACCTCTGGGCACTGGAAGCGGCAGCTTTGGATGGCGCGCGCTGGGCATGGCCAGTGGCGCTGGTTTTTGCGATGGCGGTCACGCTGCGCCTCGCCCGTTTTAACATCGCCAGCGAAGAAGGCGACCTCAACGATCCGATGCGCAAATACTTCACCGGCGTTCCCTCGCCCGTTGGCGCGGGGCTCTGCCTTTTGCCGATGATCGTCAGTTTTCAGACGCCGGAGGCCTTCGGCGTGGTTGTGCAGAACCCCATCGTTGTCGGGCTCTGGGCGATGGTGGTCGCCGCGATGATGGTCAGCAATATCCCGACGTTTTCAAGCAAGCAGGTTCATATTTCCTACAAACTCAAAATCCCTGCGCTCGGGCTTTTTGCGATTTTACTGGCGGGGCTGATCAATGCGACATGGCCGACCCTGACGCTGATCGGTGTGGCCTATTTGCTGGCCATGCCCTTTGGCGTACGCCATTACCAAAAACGCGCCGCCGCCTATGCTGCTGGCCAGAAAGACATGGAAGCAGACGATACGGAAGACTGAATTCTGGCCGCTGCCCCATAAAAAACGCCGCCTGAAATCAAGGCGGCGTTTTTTATAAAATCTTATCTTACTTAGACTGCCCCGAGGGAGACGGTGCGCTTGGTGCATTCGGCGCGGTTTTGAGGCCTCCGGTATTACGATCAACAAAAACGTCATTGGTTTGATTGGCTTGCTGGGCGAGGAAGCTTTGCGATTTGCCAACCTCCATCTGCCGCTGCAGATCGGGCGTGATCCCGCGCATAAACTCTTCAGCCGTCGAAAAGCCACGCCCCAAATCTTCAACGATGCGCTGCAAGCTGGGAGCCTTGATGTTCTCCAGCGCTGTTTCCATGTTGTTGTGAATTTTTTTGATAACGGTACCGATATAAGCAGCAGCAGCGCCAAGTGCTGCAACAAACTTACTGGGAATGGACATGCCGACTGGCGCGTGACCTGTCAGGGAGTCTCCTGCAATATTTGCTCTCTCAAGAATATCTGCCTTGCCGGCTCTACTTCTCGCCTGCTTGCTCATTGCACGTCTTTGCGCGTTGATCTCTTTCATATCATCACGATGTCCGTTGCTCGGCATAAAGCGGCTTTGTTTGGAGCGTCCGAGATCTCCCGTAATCCCGCCGCCCGGGCTGCGAGCCTGATCCCATACCGTTGCAGCAGATTTTATGGCCATAGAATATTTCGAGCCCGACGCAACCGCATCGGCACCCACATAATCCAATGCGGAGTCCTGACGCCCGCCGCCAGATGGCATGGCGCCTAGCTGCTTCAGCGCGTCCGGTGCGCCCTGTTTGAGTTGCTCCGCCATATTGGCATTTCTTTCGAAAGCGGCCTGATTGTCGAAGCTCTGCGTGTTGGTTGCCCCTTGCTCGCTCTGTACCGTTTCGACGCTCATCAGTAATCTCCTTCAATACACCGCTTGGGCGGCGCACGGGTTCGCTGTGCTCTTCATTGCGAAGGCTTTCAGTATTAAGTTATCTTAACACAGATACCGTATTATCGACAATGTAAACCGACGCGTATCCACATAAGTATCTGATTTAAAAAGAAAATTTTGCGCTCCTGCATAGGGGGCGAATCTGTCTCTGCTCAGGCCGCCAGCGCCAAAGGCCCGCGCATGCGGCGGTATGATAGTGCCTCTGCCACCTGCGGGATATCGACCATTTCCTGCCCGCCCAGATCGGCGATGGTACGCGCGACGCGCAAAACACGGTGCCAGCCGCGGGCAGAGAGTTTCATTTTTTCCGCCGCTTCGGTGAGCAGCTTGAGCGCCGCAGGCGTCAGCGGCGCGATCTGTGTGAGCAGGTCGCCATCTGCTTCCGCATTTGTCAGCAAGTGTCCCGCCCCCAAAGCCTCGAAGCGTTCCTGCTGGCGCGCACGTGCGGCATCGACGCGCAGCGCGACATGCGCCGAGGTTTCGCGCGGCGGCGGCAATGCCAGATCGGCCGCACTGACCGCAGGCACATCGATATGAATGTCGATGCGGTCAAACACAGGGCCGGAAATTTTGGCCTGATAATCCGCCATACATTTCGGCATGCGCCCGCAGCCGAGTGCCGGATCGCCCGCATGGCCGCAGCGGCAGGGGTTCATCGCCGCGATCAGCTGGAAATGCGCCGGAAACGTCACATGGTAATTTGCGCGGCTGACGAGTGCGCGGCGGGTTTCAATGGGCTGGCGCAGCGCCTCCAGCGTCTGGCGGTTAAATTCGGGCAATTCATCCAGAAACAAAACACCATGATGCGCGAGCGAGATTTCGCCCGGCTTCGCGCGCAACCCGCCGCCGATAATTGCGGGCGTGGATGCAGAATGGTGCGGGTCACGGAAAGGACGTTCTGTGACCAGCTTCCCGCCTTCAAGCGCACCGGCGATGGAATGAATCATCGACAGCTCCAGCGCCTCGCGCGGAGACAACGGGGGCAAAATACCAGGCAGCCGCGCCGCCAGCATCGATTTGCCAGAGCCGGGCGGACCGACCATCAACATATTGTGACCGCCTGCCGCAGCGACTTCGAGCGCGCGCTTGGCGCTTTCCTGCCCCTTGACGTCGGCAAGGTCGAGCCGCGCGGGATTGGCAGGCGCCATCACCGCTTCCGGCCTTGTTAGCACCTGCGTGCCTTTCATGTGATTGAGCATCGCGACGAGGTTATCGGGCGCCAGCACATCCAGATCGCCCGCCCAGACCGCTTCGCCGCCGCAATCCTTGGGGCAAATGATACCGTGATTCTGCGCCGATGCGGCAATCGCTGCGGGCAAAACCCCGCTCACGGCGCGCAAAGACCCGTCCAGCGACAGCTCCCCCAGCGCCAGATAATGCGACAGCTCTTCGCCCGGAAAAACTCCCATCGCGGCCAAAACACCGAGCGCGATGGGCAAATCAAAATGGCTGCCTTCTTTAAGGACATCTGCAGGCGCAAGGTTGACGGTGACGCGCTTGGCCGGCAGCGCAAGGCCGATGGCATGCAGGGCTGCGCGCACCCGCTCGCGGCTTTCACCCACCGCCTTGTCAGGCAGACCGACAATGCCAAAGGCGGGCAGGCCTTGCGTGATCTGCACTTCGACATCGATATCGAGCACCTCGACCCCCTGAAAGGCGACCGTCTTCACGCGTTGGACCATTTTATTTCTCCTCAGGTCAGGCGTTGTCTCAGCGAAAGAAACGCGCCAAATCAGCCTTGACGCGCACCTGGGTGCCCGTCACTTGCTCTTCAGTAAGGTGTGCGCTGTATTCAGATAGCTGCTTTTCAATTTCGGCAAGATACTGATCTCGGCTG
>JAUXOC010000109.1 GCA_030682495.1 Alphaproteobacteria bacterium
GAAAAAAGACAACGATGCACAGCAGCCGCCTGCGCGTAGCATAGATAATTCGGGCGAACAGACATCCGGTTTCTTCAGCCGTGAAAAACTGAAACAAGCCTTCGCCGCCGCGCTGAAACCCCTGCGCCGTGAAAAAACGCCAAAGCCCGCCCCCAAACCTCAAAATGCGCCTAAGCCACCATCGGTTTGATGTAGGCATGGGGATTTATGCAGGAGAGGGCTTATACAGCTCTTCGACGATCTACTTGCCGTTCGGCCCCGCAGTGGGGCTTTATCGACAGCTATTCGGGCAGGTGAGATAATGATGCCTAGCGCAATTCGCAAGATAATACCCATTTATCACTCTCTAATTGGCTACTGCTTTAGGGGTTTCTCCGTCGCGATAATGATCTTTTGCTTTGTATTCATAATTACCTACATCTCAAACTTATTTAGAGATGAAGGGGAATACTATCCGCCCGCAGCACTTTTAGTATGGGTTTTGCTGATAGTATCATCTGCCGTGTGCTGGAAGTTTGGTTCTTTTATTCTCGCAAAAAAAAGAAATGATAATCCTTAAGGTGACATCATCGCCGCCAGCGGCGAGTTTATCGGAAGGAGCAGCCTCCAGCTCGGCAGGCCTTTGCCTTCCATCTGCCAAATATTTATTGAGAAACAGCAGGCTTCCGGCGCGGCAGCGTGACGGATGGTGACAGTTGTTTTTTCTCTGCGGCCTTGTCTGCGGCTTTCGCTGTTCTTGGCGCCATGCCGAGGTAGCCGAGCAGAACCTGCGTATCCTTGCGCGGCAAATCGGCTTTGCGGGCCTGTATCTGCATAAAGGCCGCGGCCTTGTCGGACGTGCGCATGAATACGCCCGCGTTATGTTCGCGCGCATCCCCCACGCCGATTTTGTATTCGATAAAAAATGCGGGCTCGCCGATGCCGTTTTCAAAATATTGCAGGTCGATGACCTCGGCACTGCGTTTGTAATTCGATACCAGCAGCTGCGCCAGATCGTTCATGATCGTCGTATCCGCATCGGCGCGACCGGTCAGCGCGTAAACCGTTGTCGTTTGCAGCCGCGTCCATTTTTTGACGTCGTGCCCCGCAGGCGCATATTCCAGCTGCGCCGCGCGAAACTGCGGGTCGGCGAAATGCGCCCAGGTCAGCTTGGTGCAGTTAAAGTCTTTGGCGATGGGCATGAAAGCCTCGCCCGTGGCTTTCAGCCGCGCGATCTGGCTTTCGTCGGTCGTATCGCTTTCAAAAGCAAAGGCCGGCGCCGCCGCCATGAGCAGGAATGCACATATAAAAAACGCCCGAACGAATACCATAACTTTAAAACCTCCATACCCCCTACCCTAGCACAGGCCTGTGCGCCAACATAGTGCAGGCCGCGCGCCGTGCAACCCCCGTTTTGCTGCCGTAAATTGAAATATCCGGCGCGCGAATGGCTTTGCAGGGATGCGCGAAAACGGCTATTCTCAGCCCGAGTTTGTTTCACAATCCCCGAGGGAGAACATCACATGACCGCCATCGTCGATATTATCGGCCGCGAAATTCTGGACAGCCGCGGCAACCCCACCGTTGAAGTGGACGTCGTGCTGGAAAGCGGCGTCGTCGGCCGCGCCGCCGTTCCCTCGGGCGCATCGACCGGCGCGCACGAAGCCGCCGAAAAACGCGATGGCGACAAAAAACGTTACCATGGCAAAGGCGTGCTCAAAGCCGTTGATGCCGTCAATACGGAAATATTCGAAACCATCGCCGGTATCGATGCGACCGAACAGACGCTGATTGACGAACTTTTGATCGACCTTGACGGTACGCCCAACAAAGCCCGCCTTGGCGCCAATGCCATTCTCGGGGTCAGCCTTGCCACGGCACATGCGGCGGCCTCCGAACTTGACCTGCCGCTCTACCGCTACGTTGGCGGCACCTTTGCCCATCTGCTGCCCACGCCGATGATGAACATCATCAACGGCGGCGCACATGCCGACAATTCTATCGACTTTCAGGAATTCATGATTATGCCGGTTGCCGCCGAGACCGGCGCCGAAAGCATCCGCATGGGAGCCGAGGTATTTCATACCCTTAAAAAACTTCTCTCTGAAAGTGGTTTCAGCACATCGGTCGGGGACGAAGGCGGCTTCGCACCGAACTTTAAAAGCACAGAACAAGGTCTTGAATTTATTATGAAAGCTATCGCCGCCGCCGGATACAAAGCCGGCAGCGATATCGTACTGGCGCTGGACGTTGCGGCAACCGAATTCTTCAAGAAAGGGAAATATCATCTTGAAGGAGAAGGCAAAACTCTCAGCCCTGACCAGATGATCTCTTACTACGAAAAGCTGGTCGGTAAATTCCCCATCGTTTCCATCGAAGACGGCATGGCCGAAGACGATTGGGCCGGCTGGATCGAATTGACCGCCCGCCTTGGCGACAAGGTGCAGCTGGTCGGCGATGATCTGTTCGTCACCAATACCGAACGCCTTGCCAAAGGCATCGACCAAAAAGCCGCCAACGCTATCCTCATCAAGGTCAACCAGATCGGCACCCTGACCGAGACCCTGAACGCCGTGCAGACGGCGCAAAAAGCCGGCTTCGGCGTTGTCTTCTCCCACCGTTCGGGCGAAACCGAGGACAGCACTATCGCGGATCTCGCCGTCGCCACCAACGCAGGGCAGATCAAGACGGGCTCCCTCTCCCGCTCAGACCGTATTGCCAAGTACAACCAGCTGATCCGTATCGAAGAGCAGCTGGGGCCTTCGGGCTGCTTTGCCGGCCGCGATGCCGTCAAAGGCCTGTCGCGTAAAAAACCGGCTCTGCGCACGGTTGAAGGCGGTAAAAAGAAAAAACGCGCCTGATTTCAGACGCATAAGCTAAAAACAGGCGGCATCGTTTGAACGGCGATGCCGCCTGTTTTATTGCCTCGCCATTTGTGATAGCCTGTTTCTACACATTCAGACGGGAAGCGCCATGTTCATCGACAAAATTTCCATCGGTAAAAATCCGCCCGACGAGATCAATGTCATCGTCGAAAACCCCGTGGGCGGCGCGCCTGTGAAATATGAAATCGACAAAGACAGCGGCGCACCGATGGTGGACCGCTTCCTCCATGTCGCCATGCAATACCCTGGCAACTACGGTTTTATCCCGCACACGCTGTCCGAAGACGGCGACCCTGTTGATGTGCTGATCGTTGGTGCCATTCCGGTTGTGCCGGGTGCGGTCGTGGCCGTGCGCCCCATCGGCGTTTTGAAAATGGAAGACGAGGCCGGCGGCGATGAAAAAATCATCGCCGTGCCGATCGATAAACTCGACCCCGAATTTACCGACATTAAAAATTACACCGATCTGCCGGAATCAAAACGCAAACGCATCGAACATTTCTTTGAACGCTACAAAGAGCTGGAACCCGGAAAATGGGTCAAGCTGCACGGCTGGGGCGATGTGAACGAAGCCAAAAAAATGATCGAAGAAGGCATCGAGCGGCATAAAAAAAAAGTGACCCCGCCATCGCCGCCGCCTAAAGCACCACCTGCGCCGTAGACACCACAGATCTCGCCTCCCGTTCAGGGCGCGTAGCGATAATGTCCCGTAATTTTGTATTCGAATAGAATATCTTCAACTTTCGTACCGCTGCCGATGTTGTGGACGATGAGCAGTCTTGCGCCATCGGCGCTGCGGCTTGCACTGACGATCCCGATATGCGGAATCATTTTTGCAGGAGCGGCCAAATTCCACGTCACCATATCGCCGGGCAGATAATCCGCCGCGCGGTTTGAAACCGGCAGGCTCTGGCCGCGGCGTTTGAAAAACACTTGTAAATTCGGCACGCGGCGGTGGTCGATATTCGTATCGGGCTTTGTCAGCCCCCATGTTTTGGGATAGAGGACGAAATGCGCTTTCATGTCTTCGTGCACACGCTGTTGCAGGTCGATGCCCAGTGCGCGGTAGGCGCGGATGACGACATCGGAACAGACGCCGGTTTCCGGCGGCACGTCGCCATTCGGATAAGGCATGCGGCGGTACGCGCCGTCATAGTGCACCGTCACACCCACCTGCTGCTCGGCCGCCGAGACAAGGCGCGCGGCATCGAAAGTCTCGGCATAAACCGGCAGCGCGGAAAAAAGGAAGATCACCGCGACGAAAAAAGACAGCCGTTTCATCGCGCTACACAAGGCGTGATTTATCGACAGCCGCCTTGATGAAGGACGTGAAAAGAGGATGCGGTTCAAACGGTTTGGATTTCAATTCGGGGTGGAACTGCACGCCGACAAACCACGGGTGGTCTTTGATCTCGACGATTTCCGGCAGCTTGCCGTCGGGTGACATGCCGGAGAAAACCAGCCCTGCATCTTCCAGCTGTTTTTGATAGGTCGTGTTGACTTCGTAGCGGTGGCGGTGGCGTTCGGAGATTTCAGCCGCGCCGTAAATTTCTGCGGCATGCGAACCGGCCGCGAGTTTTGCTTTATACGCGCCCAGACGCATCGTGCCGCCCATATTGCCGGATTGGTTGCGGCGCTGCAAATCGTCGCCTTTCATCCATTCGGTCATCAGGCCAACAACGGGGTTGCCGTATTTGCCAAACTCGCTGGAGCCGACATCGTTGAGCCCTGCCAGATTGCGCGCAACTTCGATGACCGCCATCTGCATGCCAAGGCAAATGCCAAAATAAGGGATTTTGCGTTCGCGCGCGAATTTGACGGCGCGAATTTTGCCCTCCGTCCCGCGCTCGCCAAAGCCGCCGGGCACCAGAATGCCGTGTACGTTTTCAAGCAGGTGTAGGCTATCGTCTTTTTCAAAAATTTCGGCGTTCAGCCATGACAAATTCACTTTGACGTTATTTGCAAAGCCGCCATGCGTCAGCGCTTCGGACAGCGATTTATAGCTATCGAGCAGCGAGGTGTATTTGCCGACGACGCCAATCGTGACTTCGCCTTCGGGATGCTGGATTTTGTGCAAAATCTCCATCCATTTCGACAGGTCGGGCGCGGGCGCGTCCATGCCGAAATATTTCAGCACCTGTTCGTCCAGTCCTTCGCCGTGATAGCTGACAGGCACCTGATAGATGCTCGGCACATCAAGCGCGGGGATGACGCGTTCGGGCAGGATGTTGCAGAACAGCGCAATCTTGCGGCATTCTTCCTTGGGAATTTCGCGGTCGGCGCGCACCAGCAAAATCGACGGCTGGATACCGACCGACAACAGCTCTTTCACCGAGTGCTGGGTCGGTTTGGTTTTCAGCTCTCCCGCCGTCTTGATATAGGGCATCAGCGTGACGTGGATAAACAGTGCATTTTGCAAACCGACTTCGTTGCCGAACTGGCGGATCGCTTCGAGGAAAGGCAGGCTTTCGATATCGCCCACCGTGCCGCCGACTTCGCAGAGGATAAAATCGGTATCGCTATATTGCGGATCGGCGATGAATTCTTTGATCTCGTTGGTGATATGCGGAATGACCTGCACCGTGCCGCCGAGGAAATCGCCGCGGCGTTCTTTTTCCAGCACGTTCCAGTAAATGCGGCCTGTGGTGATATTGTCGGATTTGCGCGCGGAAACGCCGGTGAAGCGTTCGTAATGGCCGAGGTCGAGGTCGGTTTCCGCCCCGTCGTCGGTCACATAGCACTCGCCGTGCTCATAGGGGCTCATCGTGCCCGGATCGATGTTGAGATAGGGGTCAAGCTTGCGCAGCCGCACCGTGAACCCGCGCGCCTGAAGAACAGCCCCCAATGCCGCAGAAGCCAGACCCTTGCCAAGGGAGGAGACGACCCCGCCCGTGATGAAGATATAGCGTGGCATCGACGATCTCCCGTGTTGTGTGTTTATTCGGCCAGCGGTGCTTTCGGCGTGGGCGCCGTTTCGGGCGCTTCGGGTTTTTCCGCCGGCGTTTCTTTTTCTTCTGTCGTTACAGATTGTTCGAGAGCGGCAGGATTGTCGCGCGCCATATCCAGCAGGCTTTGCGATTGCGGGCTGCTGCTGGCGGTAATGGCAAGCAGCAGGCTGGTGCAGAAAAAACAGCCCGCCAGAACGGTCGTCAGACGCGTCAACGCATCTGCGGTGCGGCGTGGCGCCATCAGGTTGGACATAGAGCCGGAATTGCCCATGAAGCCCCCGCTCTCCGACGGCTGCAGCAGTACGGTGGCGATGATGCCGATGGCGACGATCAGGTGAATGACCAGCAGAACTTCTTGCATGGACGTGGAAACTCCGGTTTAATTTTTATGGAAACGAAAGACGCGTTTCCAGACATGGTTTTAAATCTCTTCCCGCCAAAAAGCCAGCGGTTTTTGAACGCCGTCAAACATCTGAAAGACCAGAAAAAAACGAGGCCCTACTCCGCCTTGTCAGGGTTATAGATATTTTCGATGGCGCGCTGGTTGATCTTGACGTTGTATTTCGACATCAGGCCAAGGCGGTATTGCTCGATCAAATCGCCCTGCAACGAACGGCTGAGCGCTTGTTGAAGCATTTTCACTTCCCCCTCCGCGCTGTCTTTCGGCAGCTCGGTGCGGCGTTCGGCCATACGCATGAACGACAGGCTGTCATCGGCGCGTACCGTGGTGGCCTGCCCCGATTTTTCAATCGAGAACAGCGCCGGTATCATGCCGCGGCCAAGCGGCACCTTGGCGGCATCGCTGTCGCGGCGCAGAAGCTCGCTGCGCGCCAGTGTCTTGCCAAAGGATTTGGCAACGACATCGAAACCTTCACCCATATTGATACGCTCCATAACCTGCGCGGCTTTTTCATCCAGCAGCGCGTTTTTGCGCATCGTCTTCCAGCTCAGCGTCACTTCGCGGCGCACATTGGCAAAAGGGCGCGCTTCTGCCGCTTTGATCTCGGCGGGAGAAACGACGACAAAACCGCCTTCCGGCGTTTCGATCAGCGCGCTGACACCGCCCTGCGGCAGGCCAAAGCCCGCTTCGATCGCTTTGTCGGCAACCGGCAGACCGGAAAGGTCTGCCTTGCGGCCTGCGGCGGTAAAGCCGCTGACATCGATGGATTCAAACGAAACCGGCTTCAGCTTATATTCCTCCGCCAGCTGGGCAAGGGTGACTTGACCGCCCGCAATGGTGTCATCGATGGCATTGATGACTTCATAAAGCGCATCGGCGCCTTTTTCAGCAGCAAGGCGCTTGGCGATCTCGGCACGCACATCTTCAAATTTTTGCGCCGTGCCGGGCTTGGTGACTTTTACCACGCGCACCAGATGCCAGCCGAAGGAGCTTTTTACCGGCTCGGAAATATCGCCCGCAGGCGTTTTAAAAGCGGCATCGGCCAGCGGCTCGGCGATATCGTCTTCGCTATAGGTGCCGGAAACAACGCCGGCGCTGGCAGATTTAACAGCCTCGACACCTTTTTTGAGGTTCTTGCCCGCAGCCACAGCGGCCGCGCGGATTTGTTTGGCGGTGTCTTCGTCATCCACAACCAGCTGTTCGATCTCGCGTTCTTCGGCGGTTGAATAATCGCGCTTGTGCTCGTCGAAATAGGCGCGGATGTCATCTTCGCTGACAACGGGGTTGATGCCGAGCGCGGGGCCATCCAGCAGCAGCGCCGTTAATGTCCGGTATTCCGGCAGCATGTAACGGCTCATCGTTGTCTTATAATGCTGCTGCAGTTCTTCTTCTGTCGGTTCGGCCACGGTGCCGATTTCCTTGAGCGTCAGCGTAAAATATTCGGCGCGGCGCGCTTCGTAGCGGAATTTGAGCGCATCATCGACAAGACGCGCCGGTGCATAAGCGCCCACCGCCAGCACTTTCAGCAGATTTTCCGATGCGATCTGGCTGCGCACGCTGGCCAGCAGGCCGGCTTCGCTCAGCCCCGCGCTGCGCAGCAGATATTGCAGCGCATCTTCTTCATGCACGCCCTGCGCGACCAGCGGTTCAAGAAAGGCGCTGCGCACATATTGCGCGGCGCTGCGGTTATCGACGATCAAACCGGCATCGCGCGCGGCGCGGCTGAAAATGCGGGCGTTGATTTCCTGCTCCAGCATGCGTTCCGGCAATCCGCTGCGATAGGCATCCGATTGCGACATGCGCTGCTGCGTGATAGCCGACTGCACCATACGGTCAAATTCAAGACTCGTCAGTTTTTCACCGTCGATGGTGGCGATTGTCGCCTTGGGCAGACCACGGTTGAAAACGCCCTGCACGTCCGTCAGAACAAGACCACCCGCCGCCAGTGCCAAGAGGCCGAGAAAAAACGATTTGATAATGACCGACTGTTTGCCGGATCGCATCGCACGCAACATGAAGATCGCTCCTGTAAAATTCCTTGATAATCCACAGCTTTTTCGCCAAGATGTCAAGACTTCAACCGGATTTATTTATCAAAAACCAAAGGAGCCGAGAATGTCCGTCGCCAAACTGATTGTGGGTAACTGGAAGATGAACGGCCTTCTGGACGACAGCCGCGCCCGCGCCCGCACGCTGGGCAGCGCCGTCTCTGCCTTGAAAGACAGCGGTTTTGACATGGTATTATGTCCACCGGCGACAATGATTAACGCTGTGGCCGATGTTCTGGCGGGTAGCCCTGTCAGGCATGGCGGGCAGGATTGCCATACCGAAGCCTCCGGCGCCTTTACCGGCAATATTTCGGCAGGCATGCTCAAAGACCTCGGCTGCACCCATGTGATTGTCGGCCATTCCGAGCGCAGACAGCACCACGCCGAAACCAGCGCCCTCGTCGCCGCCAAAGCGGCCGCAGCACATGCGGCGGGTCTGATCGCCATCGTCTGCATCGGCGAGACGGACGCGGAGCGCAGCGAAGGCCGCGCCGATGCGGTTGTCTCGGCGCAGCTGGCAGAATCCCTGCCGCCCTCCGCCACCGCCGAAAACACCGCGATTGCCTATGAACCCGTCTGGGCGATCGGCACAGGCAAGACAGCCTCCGCCGATGACATCAAACACATGCACGCCCTCATCCGCACCAAAGCAAGCGAGAAAGTCAAAAACGGCGCATGGCTGAAACTGCTCTATGGCGGTTCGGTCAAGGCGGGCAACGCGGGCGAAATCCTGCACCTCCCCAACGTCGACGGCGTCCTCGTCGGCGGCGCCAGCCTTGCCGCCGAAGATTTCCTGTCGATTGCGAAGGCGAGTGTTGGGTAACGCGAGAGGCGGCGGAAGTGGCGCGTTGAGAGATCAATAATGTTTGATTGAATTAAATTTGATCCAGTCTCTTTATTCGAACAGACTTTCAAGCATCAAAGGAATTGATGATGTATAGCTCTCCGTCATCCCCCGCAGAATCTGTGATTATCCATGATACCTTATAGTATTGTTGTCCCAACTTTATTTCTTTAGCTAGCTCCACTCGAGCCGTAACTTTTTGTATTTCGGACAGTGGGGACAAATGAGCGTTAATTATTAGAGGGCAATCTTCAACAATAGAGGCGTATAGGAAAATGAACTTAGACCAATCACTATTTGCAGACTGGGGAATAATAATGTCTCTAGAAGTAAGAAAGTTTTTTACTTCTAAAATCAGACCTTTGAATTTTGAGATATCTTCAACTGAAGAAGGCAAGGCTTGCTCTCGATCTGCCCGCGATAAATAAACTTCATTGAAGGAATTTAAAACACCTTGGGCCGCGCTACCTGATAATTTCGCATGAAGACCCCAATCACAATAGAATTTCAGATTATCCCACTGGCCATTATTGTTTTCTTCTTGCTCTAGAATCTTTCGGATGCATGTCAGTAGGTACGCAACCTCACACTCCCGCGTAATTCCCTGATTGATAAGGCGCTGCATTTTTTGGCAGATACTTGGAATCATCCGCTGAACTCCGAATAAATAATTTTAAGGCTTTAAATTGAAATCACTCCGCACTGCGGATGAACGTACTGTAACGCCAGCAATTAAAAACTACTCGCCCAACCCAGCAGGCTTCACAGCAGCAGCGCTGTAGGATTTGTGGGCGGCGTGGCGTTTTTCGATCATTTCGCTGAGGGGGATCAGTTCGATGCCTTTTGCGGCCAGTGTCGGCAGCCAAAGTTCAAGCGCGTCCAGCGTCACGTCTTTCGGGTGGCCGATGGCGACGGCATAGCCGGTGATGCGGGCGATGCGTTCGGTTTTTTCAAGCGCGGCGCGTACCTGCTCCGCCGTTTCAAAATGGTCGATAAAGACATCGCGGTGCGTGACCGGAATGCCTTTGGCGCGCGCCATATCTTCGGCGATGCTGTCGGGCGCGGTTTTTGAATCCAGAAAATACACGCCGCGTTTTTTCAGCGCGCGCATCAAAACGTCAAGCCCCGGCGCATGTTTGGTAAAGGCGCTGCCCATATGGTTATTGACGCCTTTGTACCCGCTGAAGGCATCCAGATTGCGGGCGATGCGTTTTTCAAGTTCTTCCGCCGTATGCGCAACGCCGAGATAATCCGGCCCCGGGTCGGCGCTCATGCGCGAAGGCTCCATCGGCAGATGCACCATCAGCTCATGGCCTTTGGCCGCCGCCTGCGCTGCTTGCGCCTGAATATTTCCGGCATAGGGCAAAAACGCCAGCGTCACATTTGCCGGCAAAGCAATGGTGCGGGCGGAGCGTTTCTGATCCAGCCCCACATCGTCGATCACTACGGAAATATAAACCTTGCGCATACCGGCGCCAAAGGGGCCGGAGGCATCGGGCGGCGTGGCCATCACGTTTTGCACGCCGCTATCCACAGCGGCAGCGGGGCCGTCTCCGCTACAAATGGTATCTTCATCGGTTGCGGGGGTATTGTCTTGCCAGTAAATACCGTCGTTGAACGCCGCAAGCAAATCCACGCCCTTGCTGTCAAAGGCACGGACGGGCGCGGCGGCCAAAAACAAAGTGGCCGCCAGAAGGGCTATCGCTGTGAATATCCGAAGTCGCACCTTATCCCCTCGCATCCCCATTAAACCGGCACCATCATGGCGGTTTTGGGGGCGGGAGGAAAGAGCCCTGTTCAAACCGCTTGACACCGGAGAGGAATAAAGATAGAACAAATCAAGAATACAGTGTCAAGGGAGACCAAAGCCATGCTGACCCAGAAACAACGCGATCTTCTGATGTTCATCCACGAATATACCGCACGCACGGGGCTGTCGCCGTCGTTCGAAGAGATGAAAGAAGGGCTCGACCTCAAATCGAAATCCGGCATCCACCGGCTGATTAATGCACTGGTCGAACGCGGTTTTCTGGCGCGTTTGCCGAACAAGGCGCGCGCGCTCGATGTCGTCAAACTGCCTGAAAACGCGGGCGGTCTCCGCGCAGTCTCCGGCTCTGCCAGCGTCGTGGCGATCAAAGACCCCAAAGCGGGCGTCAAACCCAATTTCAAGCAATCCAGAATGCCTGCCATGACCGCCGCAAATGCCGACATGGCCGAAGTGCCCCTCTACGGCAAAATCGCCGCCGGCAGCCCCATCGAAGCGCTGCGGCAGGAAAATGACAAGATCGGTGTGCCCTTTCACATGATGGGCAATCTGCCCTGCTATGCCCTCACCATCGAGGGGGATTCCATGACCAAGGCCGGTATCATGGATGGCGACATCGTGATTATCGAAGAATGCGACCGCGCCAATGACGGCGATATCGTCGTGGCACTGGTGGACGAAGAAGAAGTCACCCTCAAACGCCTGCGCCGCGAAGTCGGCTCTATTGTTCTGATGCCCGAAAACGATGCCTATCAACCGCTTCGTCTGCCGCCGCACCGCGTCCGTATTCAGGGGCGTTTGCGCAGCCTGCTGCGGAGCTATTAAGCCTCTACAACCGCGAAATTCTGTTTTTTCAAAAAGTTATAAAGTAACACTTTACTTTATGCGGCGGCGCGGTATATCTTTCCGTAACTAAAGGAAAGAAAATCATGCTTCTTGCAAAAACGGCTACTTACGGGGTTCTTCATATCATCGTCGCTTTTCTGGTCGGCTGGACGGTCAGCGGTGATGTGCATATCGGCCTCGGCATCGCCATGCTGGAGCCCTTGGCGCAAATCGGCGGGTTCTATTTCCACGAAAAAATCTGGCAAAAATATCAGGCGCGCAAAGCCCTCGAAAAAGGCCTGAGCACCGAAGAAGCGCACAAACAATGGCACGTCCAGATGCCCTGCTGCGACGCCACGCGCGAAATGCTGAAACAGGCACAGGCGCTTAAAGCCAAGCTGCACAACAAAGCCGCCGCCGATCAGCAGGCGACCTAAGGGCAACTCTTTCCCTTATTTTTATTTTCCGCTGCGGGGCGGCTGCCCCGTCCACGGCCTTGCACCGCGCCTGTCGCGGACGCTGACGATACGCGGCGGCTGTCCTTCGCGCAGATAAATCGCATAGGCACCTTTATCGCGCAGTTTCCAGCGGTCGATGATGTCGACCTTGCGTTTGCAGCTGCGCGGCAGCTTGATGGCGCTCTTCGAGATCAGCACATCGGCTTCGGCGCATTCCTGCCCAATCGCTTCGGTGCTGTGGATCACCGACATCACCGTGTTTTTCAGCACAATGCGGCAAGCGGCGTCATCGCACGTAAGGAAATCCCCCTCGCCGCCCGGTAATTGCCGCTGTGGCCAGGTTCTGATTTCCGCGCCCTGCCCTTCACGCGCCAGCCATTGTTCGCGCACGAATTTTTCTTTGGATAATGTCGAAAACCACATCTTGCCGTCAGGCGCGCGCAGTGCCAGCAAATCACCGCTGCCCGCAACCAGAATATCCGCGCGCGGCGTCAGCACGGCCAGCACGGCGGCAAGCGCGACGGGCGCAATCCCCAGCCAGCGTATTCTGCCGCGCCACGCGCAAATCCAGATACCGCCCAGCGCCATGATGCCCAGCACCCAGCCCGCAAAACTATTGGCCTGCCAGCCCGCATATTTCCACGCTGCGATGATCTCGGCGACATACATAAAAACATCAAGACTTTTTTGCGTCAGCAGCAGCGGGTATTTTTCAAGCCCGAAGGGCATCAGCAAGCAGGAAAACAGCCCGACCGGAAACGTCACAAACGACGACACCGGCACGGCGACCATATTTGCGGCCAGCCCGCCGATCAGCGGCATACGCCCGAAATGATAAAGCGCAAATGGCGCGGTCGCCGCACTCGCCACCAGCGACGTTGCGAAACAACCGAGTAAATAAAGCGCATAGCGTTTTGACCAGTCTGAATCGCGGAAATGTTTTTTCCACCACTCTGCCGTGCTTTCATAGAACGCGATCAGCGCGACCACGGCGGCGAAAGACATCTGGAAGCTCGGCCCCATCAGGCTTTCGGGCGAGAGGATAAACAGCAAGAGCGCGGCAAAAACCGCCAGCCGCAGCGTAAAAGGATTACGGTCGATCATAATCGCCGTCATGACGACGCAGGTCATGATGACGGCACGCTGCGCCGGTATAGGCGATCCGATCAGCAGCATGTAAAAAACCGATACAGCCATGGCGATGGCCGCCGCGATTTTCTTGATCGGCCAGCGCAGCGCGACATAGGGAATAGCCGCCAGAAACGCACGCACGAAGAAAAACGGAAACCCCGCGATCAGCACGAAATGTGACCCTGAAATGGCGATCAGATGCGCGATACCGGAAAGCCGCGCGATTTCCCAGTCTTTTTCGGATATGCCGCGATCTTCGCCGATCATAAAAGCGGTAATCATCGCGGCGCGGTCGCGGTCTTCGATGGCGGCGAAGATTTTTTCGCGGATATGCCGCCGCAGCTTTTCAAAAAAGAATTCGCCGCCGCGCCGCGCCTCGACTACCTTTAAATCACCGAGCGCATATCCCGTGCCGCCGAGCCCTTGAAAGAATGCATGACGCTGGAAATCGAAAGCCCCCGGCATCACGGGCGCGGAGAGCGGCAGCAGCGCGGCGCGCACTTCCACCACATCGCCCGCATTCGGCACGGCGGGGTCGTTGTTTTTAAGCCGGATGCGCACGCGCTTTGGCAGATCGTCCTGAAAAACGCGGCCTTTGACGACGGAAAAATCTTCAAGCACGATGCGGAAATTTTTGGGCTGCGGCTGAACCTCCGCCACTTTGCCGCGCAGGGTGATGGTATAACTGCGTTTTTCCAGCACGGGCGCGGCAACAACATGGGTGCGCCACTGCCCCGCCGAGAAACCGGCCACCACCATAAACAGCGCCAGCAGCGGAATAAACAAAACCTGATTCCGGTAAAATGCCCGCAGCAGCGGCAGCATAAACAGGCACAAAAGCGTGCCGAGCAGCAGCGGCGGCTCCCCGTGCAGGCCGAAATAGGCGGCAATCCCAAAGGCGACAGGCACGGGCAGCCAGAAAATCCAGCGTTCCCGCTGGTTTTGCATCTCTTGCCAACATGCCGTCAAAAACCTTGCCATGGCTGGGAACGATACGTTAAATTCAGCCGGAAATACAGGCATCTTCTATCGGAAAAAACATGTCCCAAATCATCACCCGCTTCGCGCCTTCCCCGACCGGCTATCTGCATATTGGCGGCGGCCGCACGGCGCTGTTCAACTGGCTGTTCGCCAAACATACAGGCGGGCAGTTTTTGCTGCGTATCGAAGACACCGACCGCGCCAGATCAACCGAAGCCGCCGTCGAGGCCATTCTGGACGGCATGCGCTGGCTGGGGCTGGACTGGGATGGCGAGCCGATTTTTCAATTCGCCCGCATGAACCGCCACGCGGAAGTCGCGCATCAGCTGGTCGCCGAAGGCAAGGCCTATTACTGCTATTGCACGCCGGAGGAGCTGGAGAAAATGCGCGAGGAACAACTCGCCAAGGGCCTCTCCCCGCGCTATGACGGGCGCTGGCGCGACCGCGACGCGAAAGACGCCCCCGCCGGCGTGAAGCCTTCGGTGCGCATCAAGGCACCGAACCGCGCGAATGACGAAATGCTGGTCAGCGACGCCGTGCAGGGCGATGTGCGCGTGCCCTATACGCAGCTGGACGATATGATCTTGCTGCGCGGCGACGGCACGCCGACCTATATGCTCTCTGTCGTCGTCGACGATCATGACATGGGCATCACGCATGTGATCCGCGGCGACGACCACCTGACGAATGCTTTCCGCCAGCGGATGATTTACGATGCCATGGGCTGGAATGTCCCCATCTTCGCGCATATCCCGATGATTTTGGGCGAAGACGGCGCGAAACTGTCCAAACGTCACGGCGCAGTCGGCCTGCATGAATACGCAAACAAAGGATATCTGCCCGAAGCGATGCGCAATTACCTGCTGCGCCTCGGCTGGGGGCATGGCGATACGGAGATTGTCGATACCGAAGAAGCGATCAAACTTTTCACGCTCGGCGGCATCGGCCAATCACCGTCACGCATGGATTTCAGCAAGCTCGCGCATGTGAATGCGCATTACATGCGTCACGCAGACGAAGACCGCCTGATGACGCTGACCATGCCCTATATCGAAGAAAAACTCGGCGCCAAGCCGGATGCCGCAGGCATCGCCCGTTTCCGCCATGGTTTGCATGCGCTGAAAGAACGCGCGAGCACGCTGATCGAACTCGCGGATGCCGGCCTGTTCTTCGTCCGCCCGCGCCCGCTGCCGCTCACCGAAGACGCCGCCAAGGTGCTGGATGCCGATACGCGCGGCATGCTGGTCGAAATGAAACAGACGCTGGTATCACTGGATGATTTCAAGGCCGAGAAAATCGAGGCCGCGCTGAAAGAATACGGCACGCAAAAAGGCCTGAAGCTCGGCAAGGTCGCCATGCCGCTGCGCGCCGCCATCACCGGCACGACCAACAGCCCGTCCATCTTCCACGTCGCCGAAATTCTGGGCAAGGAAGAGACACTGGCACGATTGTCGGATGTGGGTTGATGTTCTCCGCTATCGAGATTAGCTAATAGAACTTTGATAAGCCTAGCCGCATCTCAAACAAGGGCGACTAATCGGACAGCTTGCAGTTGTCAAATCAAGCACTGTACTACAGCACCTTGGCTTCAATTCCAGATCAACTAGGTTAAAGTAAAGGCCTAGCCAGATTGCCAAGGCAATAAGAGCGATGCGGAAGTTTACCTGACTACACAACCCACGCCGTTTTAAAACATAAAAAATGACAACATAAATCGACGCCACACAAAAGAAGATAAAAACAACAGGCTGAGCCAAGGCCGGCATGACAACTACAGACAGGTACTCAGAATAACTATCGAATTTATGAGATTCGTCAAATTGGCTCGGCACCCAAGACCGTGAAGGCCAAACCCTTTTTGCTTCAGAAACGAAAAACGTGGAATAAAAAACCCCATAAATCGCTATAAAACCAATAGGCCATGGAACAAATCTACGCAGCTGGCTGCGCCAGCCCGCTTCGCGTTTCAAAACGCCGTGCGCGAATTTGAAAAAGGAAAAACTGCCGCCTATAACAACAAATAACCCCAAAAGATAAGACAGAAAAATTATAAAACTATGCCACAAAGGCCACTCTAGGCGCGGCGCACAAGATGCAAAAGCCTGTTGTCCGCCTGAAGTAGAAAACAGCACAGTTAAGAAAATCAGAAAACAAAACTTCATTTGTCGCCCCGCAGCATTTTTTTTGTGACTTATGTCTAATAATTTTCCCTATTGGCCTTGGCCAGTGAATGCCCTATAACTCTTAACATATCAAGACACAGCCAGCATTCATAATAACAAGCCGCCCAAGCGGCATCAGCGGTTGATAGAGTCTTTCTGAGACGAAAAACGGTGTGTAACAACGAATAACGTATTTTTGTCAACGAGGAAGGACCGTCTCTATGGGACTCAGCAAAAAAATTGTCGATGCTTTCAAAGGCATTCTGCCGTCTATTTCACAAACGGAAAAAGAGGCGCTTGAATCCGGCACCGTGGGATGGGATGGCGAGCTGATGAAAGGCACGCCCGACTGGGATGTCCTCTTCAAACTGCCCAAGCCCCAGTTGACCGAAGAAGAAGTTGCCTTCATCAACGGCCCCGTCGAAAAACTCTGCGAGATGATCGACAATTATCAGGTCAGCAAAGACGGCGACCTGCCTCGCGAAGTCTGGGACTTCATCAAAAAAGAAGGCTTTATGGGGCTCGAGATTCCGAAGGAATACGGCGGTCATGGCTTTACGTCTGCCGCGCATTCCGCGATTGTCATTAAAATCGCCAGCCGCAGCATCGCTGCCGCCGTCACCGTGATGGTGCCGAACTCGCTGGGGCCAGCCGAACTGATCCACGCTTACGGCACGCAAGACCAGAAAGACCATTACCTGCCGCGCCTCGCCGATGGCCGCGAAGTACCCTGCTTTGCCCTGACCGAGCCGGATGCCGGATCGGACGCTGGCAGCATGTCCGCGCGCGGTGTGGTTGTGAAGAATGACAAAGGCGAACTCGGCATCAGACTGAACTGGGAGAAGCGTTATATCACGCTCGGCCCCGTTTCCACGCTGCTCGGCCTTGCGTTCAAACTGGAAGATCCCGACAACCTGCTCGGCAAAGATAAAAAAGACATGGGTATCACCTGTGCGCTGATCCCCAGCAATACGCCGGGCGTCACCATCGGCGACCGCCATGCCCCGATGGATCTGCCGTTCCACAACGGCCCCAACTTTGGCAAAGACGTTTTCATTCCGCTCGAAAACATTATCGGCGGGCCGGAGCGTGCCGGTCAGGGCTGGAAAATGCTGATGGAAAGCCTTGCCGTCGGCCGTTCGCTGTCGCTGCCCGCGCTGTCCACCGCCGGTGCGCAGCTGTCCAGCTTCGCCAGCGGCGCCTATGCCCGCACGCGCAAACAGTTCAACACCGCGATTTCCAACTTCGAGGGCATCGAGGAACCGCTCGGCAAAATGGCCGGCCTGACCTACATGATGAACGCCGCGCGCGAAGCGACCCTGCAAATGGTCGATAGCGGCGAGCGTCCTGCCATCCCCTCCGCCATCCTGAAATACCACCTGACGGAATCGATGCGTACCATCGTCAATGACGCCATGGACATCCACGGCGGCAAGGCAGTATCGAACGGGCCGAAGAACACCTTCGCCGACCTTTACAAAGGTATCCCGATTGCCATCACGGTCGAGGGCGCGAACATTATGACCCGCAACCTGATTATCTTTGGTCAGGGCGCGGTGCGTGCGCACCCCTACGTGCTGAAAGAGCTGCAAGCGGTTGAAGAGCCGAACGAGAAAAAAGCGCTCGGCAAACTCGCCAAGACGCTGGTCGCGCATGTCGGCAACGGCATCCGCAGCTTCGCCAAGGCTTTCGTCTACGGGATCACCGGCGGCGCTTTCAGCAAGAAGCCGAAGGGCGTCGATAAAAAGACGAAAAAATACTACAACCAGATCAACCGCCTCAGCGCGTCGTTCAACCTTGCAGCCGAAGCCACGCTGGCGACCCTCGGCGGCGGACTGAAGATGAAAGAGCGCGTCTCGGCGCGTCTCGGCGATGTGTATAGCAACCTCTATCTCGCGTCGACGGTGCTCTGGTACTACGAAAAGAACGGCCAGAAAAAAGAAGACCTGCCGCTCGTCAACTGGGCTTGCCAGCATGCGCTGAACAATGCCGAGAAGGCGCTCGACCAGGCGCTGAAAAACCACCCGAACAAGGTGGTGGGCAAACTGCTCCAGCCGATCATCTTCCCGCGCATGGCCGTGCCGTTCCTCGACAAGTACCAGACATCCGCACCGAACGATCAACTCGACAAACTGGCCGCCGATACCATCCGCAACCCGGGTGAAATCCGCGACCGTCTGACCGGCGGCATCTACAAACCCACGGGCGACAACGAACCGCTGGGCCGTCTTGAAGCCGCATTCAAATCGGTTGTCGAAAGCGAACCGCTGGAGAAAAAACTCTACAAGGCACAAAAAGCCGGCACGCTGCAAAAAGAGAGCGGCCGCGCCGCCCTTCTGGATGCTGCCGTTGCCGCAAACGTGTTGACGTCTGACGAAGCCGACCTGCTCAAGCGCACCGACAAGCTGCGCAGCGCGGTCGTCGAAGTAGACGCCTTCCCGCAGACGAAAGTCTCTGGCGCGGTTGCGCTCAATGACAACAAAGACGAAAAACCCGCCGCCAAGCCCGCGCAAAACGCGGCGCCGAAAGGCCCGGGCGCTGCTTAAGCGTTAAAACAAAACACCAAACAAAAACGGCTGCATCTTCGGGTGCAGCCGTTTTTGTTTATATCGTTTTTTCTATACCGAGAGTTTTGCCGGTACGGCGGCGGAAACCTTTGCTTGCAACGGACTGGCGGCATCGATCTGCATATTGATTTTTTGCTGGCCGGGGTGCGCGGCCTCCGCCGCTGATTTAATCGCATCGCCGACAGCGGGGGCAATCAGCCCCTTGCTTTTGAAGGCATCGGCCACGGAATCCGCGGGGGCACTCACCGTGATATATTGTCCGTCTTTGCTGCGCTCCGCCCGCAGCCCTGCGCTTTGCAGGGCGTCCAGCACCTTGGGCGCAGCGCCGCTGCGCAGATCAAGGCGCGTTTCGACCTGCATCGCCGCTTTGCCCTCAAGCTGTGCAAAAACGCCGTTTTCTTTAAGCGATATAACCGGCGATGTCGGATAACCTGCAAAATCCGCATCGACATAAGACACAGGCTTCTCAAGGCCATATAATTTGGCGCGCTCCTGCGTCATCGTGTCTGTCGTGATTGATACCAGCCCCGCTTCAACCGGTGAGATTTTCAGGCGGTCAAGTTCCGCACCGATAATTTGTCCTGCGACATCGGCATCCAAGACCGGATAATGAAAAGCATCACCGCGCGGCCCCTTCGGAGCCTCATGCGTCAGCGCCACAGCCAGACGCATCAGGTCTTTTTGCCCGATACCCTCGACCGTCACGCTGAAGCCGGAGGCATTACCATGGCTGTTGACCTTGGCATCGGTCACGCCGGCATTGCCTTCCAGAAGGCCGATCACGTTTTCTTGTCTCAGCGCGCGTTTGTCGGCGCCGGTAGAAAAGGAAAATGTGGCTGAATATTTTTGGCGCTGGTACGGGTCTTGGCGCAGATCAACCGATGTCATGTCGCTGCCGCTCAGGCCGCCGTGGTCGCTGCCGGTATAGCGATGACAATCGCCTTCGTATTTGTCTTCTGCCGGATAGAATTCGTATTCGGCTTTGTATTTACCCGCCATGCCAGACCCTCTTTTTACCTGTGCTCATATCTTATGATATTTATGTTAACAAAATACTACCTGAAAACGAACAAATGCACAAAAATTTTTGCGCAGCGCATCAAAAGGACGATTTGAATTACCGGCAACTTAAACTATTATTAAACAAAGAGATTTATCCTCGGCTCCCAGAGCCATCTTTTTCAGGAATTCTGCCATCATGACAAATACAGCCCCCGCCGCACCCGCACAAAGCAAGAAAACCGTCACCCTGACCGACAACGAAACCGGAAAGCAGTACGAGTTTCCGATCATCGACGGCACGACCGGCCCGCGCGTGATCGACATCCGCAAGCTTTACAACGACACGGGCATGTTTACCTACGACCCGGGCTTCACCTCGACGGCGGCCTGC
>JAUXOC010000016.1 GCA_030682495.1 Alphaproteobacteria bacterium
ATCTTGGGGTCGATCATGATAAAGCGGCACTGCTCCGGCGACAGGCGATAAAGCAGCGATAAAATCATCGTATTGACGGCCACCGATTTGCCTGAGCCGGTCGTGCCCGCGACCAAAAGATGCGGCATACGGGCAAGGTCGGCAATGACAGGTTCGCCGCCGATGTTCTTGCCGAGCACGAGCGGCAGGCGCGAGGTATTGCGGTCGTAATCGCTGCTGCCCAGAAGTTCGCGCAGGAAAACCATTTCGCGTTTTGAATTGGGCAGTTCGATGCCGATGGCGTTCTTGCCGGGAACGGCGGCGATACGCGCGGAGACCGAGCTCATGGAGCGCGCGATATCATCGGCCAGACCGACAACGCGGCTGGTTTTGGTGCCGGGGGCGGGCTCCATTTCATAGAGGGTGACGATAGGGCCGGGGTTGACCTTGAGGATATCGCCCTGCACGCCAAAATCGCTCAACGTGTTTTGCAGCATCTCGGCATTTTTTTGCAATCCGGCTTCGTCGAGGCGATGCGCGGTGATGTTGGCAGGCGGGCTTTGCAGCACCTCCAGCGAGGGCAGCATCCATTCCTCATCGTCACCGACGCTGCGCAGGTCGAGTTTCTTTTGCTTGTCTTCCTTGTGTGGCGCGGCTTTGGGTTTGTCGATGCGCGGGGCAACCACGGGCTTGCGCGCGGGGGCGGCCAAGACGGGGGCGCTCTCGTCTTCACTCTCGTCCATGTCGTCCGGCGTGCTGTCTTCGCTGATGCGAATACGGCGCGGGCGCACAGAGGCGCTGGGCGCCTCGCGCTTCAGGCTGCTATAGCGGATATGCCAGCTGCGGAATGCCAGCACCGCCTCGGCCGTTTTGCGGGTGATGAAGGCGCTGATATCACGGGTGCGGCGCAGACCGTGAATCCATTCACCAAGACTTAGCCCCAGTGCGGGGATATAGCAGGCGAGAAAAACCGTCAACGCCGACAGCGCGACAAACGAAAACGCCATGCCGCCAATCCAGCCTTGCAGCGGTTGCGCGGCGGCATTGAACAAAAGCGCACCGGCAGAACCGCCATATAAGCGCCAATCCCCCAGCTTTCAAAAGCGGGGACGCGCGCAAGCATGACCGCGCCGGTCAAAACACCGGCCAGCAACAGCGGCAGACGTGTGCCAATACCGCCCAGCGGGCGGCGGCGCAAAATGCGGTATCCCCAGACAGCAAAGGCAATGGCCAAAAACCACGCGGCAAGCCCCAGTGTTTGCAGCATCAGGTCAGCGGCATAGGCACCGGGCAGACCCATCATATTTTGTGCGGCAGCGTCTGGGGCGGCGGCGGTATTCAGCGACGGGTCGGCGGGGTGATAGGAAATCAGCGCGGCCGCAAGCCCCAGACCCACCAGCGCATAAAGCGTACCAATGGTATCTGTCAGACGGTGGGCAATAAAGCTTTGTACGGCGGCGGGCAGCAGCGGCGTCTTGCTCCGGCGCTTTTGGCCGTGCAGTTTGTGTTTGCTGCCGCGCGAAAAAATCCCCATGAAAATCCCCAAAACCTGCTCCCCCCTCCTATAGCTGCGCATCGTCATGCGCGTGATTGCGCACCGCTGTGCGGGCGCGGCAAAGCCTGTCTTTTCCCCAAAAAATCAGGCTTTGTTTTGCTGCTTTTTTCTCAGAAAACAGCAAGCTTTATATTGTAGCAAATATAAGCCCCTCGCCTCAAGGAAAGAGGCGGCAAAGGGCGCAGAAAGGATGGATTTTTGCGAAGTACCCGTACAGGGGCTTCTGCGGCAGGGCCTTAGTTGTCGCCGAGGTCGAGCGTGCCGTTCGGGTCTTTTTCAAGCAGGTCAGCGACTTGCTCGTAAACCGTGGCATTGTCATTCATTTGTTCGCGCAGGGGTTCGTTCTGGGCGCCGACGTTTCTGAAAAATGTCGCCGCATCGCGCAGCAATTTGGAAGCCAGTTGTGCGTAGGTCGCCATGTTCGCTCGCCTTTCGGAAAATCGCCGGATCATAGGGTCACGCAGACCCCACTCGGACAAAAGCCTAGCACGGGTTATGCGCCGCGGAAACGGAAAATTGCGCCGCCCAAGGTTACGTTAAATCACTTCACGCTGTCGCGGAAACTGTGGCGCGGATAGGTGCCGAGCATGCGAACGTCGGCGGCGAAAAACCGCAGCTCGTCCATCGCGTGTTCAAAAGCGAAATCTTCGGGGTGGCCTTCGATTTCACAGTAAAAACGCGCGGAGTGGAATTTGTTCCCCTCCAGATAGCTCTCCAGCTTGGTGATGTTCAGGCCGTTGGTCGAAAACCCGCCCAACGCCTTGTAGAGCGCGGCCGGAATATTGCGTACCTTGAAGATCAGCGATGTCAGATAGCGCGCACCGCGCACGGGCGGCTGCAATTTATGCCCCTTGGCCAGCACGATAAAGCGCGTGGTATTGCCGCTTTCGTCTTCGATGCCTTTCTTCAAAACCTTCAGCCCGTATAAATCTGCGGCCAGCGCGCTGGCAATCGCGCCATGGGCGGGGTCGTTCATTTCGGCCACGCGCGCGGCGGAACCGGCGGTGTCTTCGAAGACGACGGGCTTCAGTTTATGCGCGGCGATAAATTTTTTGCACTGGGGCAGGGCATGCACATGGCTATAGACAGTTTTGACGTCGTCGATCTTTGCGCCCTGTACGCCCAAAAGGCAATGATGCACCGGAATAAAATGCTCCGCCACAATCAACAAAGGCGATGCGGGCAAAAGATTGTGGATATCCGCGACGCGCCCCGCAATCGAATTGTCGATCGGGATCATCGCGTAATCCGCCTTGCCCGTTTCGGCGGCGTGAAAGGCATCGGCAAAAGTCGGGCAGGGCAGCGGTGCCAGTTTGGGGAATGCCGTGAGGCAGGCCGTATGCGAATAAGCCCCCGCGCGGCCTTGAAAGGCGATCTTGTCGGTTTTGGTGGCGGGTTTTTTAGGCGTGGGCATAATCCGGCTTCTCTTGTGTTTGGGTGAAATATGCGGCGGCGCGCAGAATATGGGCGCAGGCTTCGCTGTCGCTGCCGGCATCGTGGTGGTTAAGGTCAAAGCCGATATGTGCGCAGACGGTGGACAGTTTATGATTGTAAAGCCCCGGCCAGCTGCGGCGCGACAGCTGCACGGTGCAGAGCCAGTTCTTGCGCGGCATGTCGATCTCTGCGCGCGTCATCGTGCCGTCCAGCACGCGGCGGTCAAACCCCGCGTTATGCGCGACCAAAAGCGGTGCGGCGGCAAACCACGGCGCGAATTGATCCTGCCACAATTCGCGAAACGTTGGCGCATCGCGCACCATATCCGGCGTGATGCCGTGAATGTCGATAAAATCGCGGCGGATATAAAGCCGTCCTTCGGGACGGATCAGCCATGATTGTTTGAAAACGATCCCGCCGCCATGATCCACCGCGCAAAGGCCGAGCGCCAGTGCGCTCGCCGCATCGTAATTCGCGGTTTCAAAATCAAGGCAGAGGGCGGCGATATCGGACATGGATTGTTATACAGCCTTCAGTATCGCGCGCGCGGCATCGAGGTCTTCCGGCGTGTCCACGCCCAGCGGCACGGTATCGACCACGGCAACGTCGATGCGCATGCCAAGTGCAAGGCCGCGCAGCTGTTCCAGTCGCTCGCGTTTTTCCAGCTCGGCGGGCGCAGCCGACACAAACCGCTGCAAAGCCTCGCGGCGATAGGTATAAAGCCCGATGTGGTGCAAAAGCGGCCCGTCGCCCGTGGGGGCGGTCGCGCGTGTGAAATACAGCGCACGGCCGCGGCGTTCCTGCCGCTCGAAATCGATTTCGACGATGGCTTTGACCACGTTGGGGTTATTGATTTCCTCTTCGCGGGTGATGATGGCGGCCAGCGTGCCGATATCGACGCTGCTATCGGCCAGCAAATCGAATGCGGTGTGGATCAGCGCGGGGTCGATGGTGGGCAGGTCGCCCTGCACGTTGATCACGCCGTCGTGTCTGCCTTCGGGGTCAATCTGGTTCAGCGCGCGCAAAATACGGTCAGACCCGCTCGGCAGTGCGGGGTCGGTCATCACGGCTTCGCCGCCGGCGGCTTCGATGGCGGTTTTGATCTCGCTCTCGGCGCAGGCAATCACGACGCGGCCGATCTTTGCTTCCTGTGCGCGTTTCATCACATGCACAATCATCGGCAAGCCATGAATATCGGCCAGCGGCTTTTGCGGCAAACGCGTCGATGCCATGCGCGCGGGGATCATCAGGATGGGGTTCGACGGCAAAGCGCTCGCAGAGGGTGCGCTATGCGCAGCGGCGGTTTTCAGGGCTTCAATCATAGAGGTGTCCTCCGGCATCAGGTTCTTGGGCGGGTTCCAAGCAAATCAATAAACAAACGATGCCGGAGGGTAGCGCGTTCCGGTAAAAAAATCAAATGACGAGTGTGCAATTAATCTATAATTATAGCATGTTGTCGATTTATTGAGGGGCTTTTTCGGGAGGGTGACCAGCTTCCGTTTTTTTAAAGTAGGATGCTTATGGCGTTTCAAATCATCAGAACCGCAGAAGACTTAGAAATCCATATGACGGAGGTCTTGAAATCTGCGCAAAATCCTACCAAGTGGCTTTTTGAAGGGCTTGCTTTTGAAGATTATTACCGAGTGACGGCTCCAGGCGCGGGGGCGGCGAAAGTTACGCCCTTGCAGTTAATAAAGAAAATCTTTGAAAAATTGGTTCAAGGCGTCCCTTTGGTGGAAGTCGTTTTTGACAGATGCTCTTTTGGGCACTTAACGCTTGAGAATGTGCAAGCGGATTCAGTCGATATAAGAAGGTCGGGCATAAAAAGTCTTTTTGTGTGTAATTTGAATGTGTTGACTGTTTCAGTGTCTAACTGTGATATAGCTCATACAAAGATAGCTGGCAAACTAACCTCCACGGCACTGGATATTAAGAATAGTGCACTCAAAATAGTCGTAGCGGAAGATGTTCAGTTCCTGTGTCCTATAAGTTTTTATGGCTGTATGATGGGACAATCTGAGGCCAGATACAGTGGCGTTTCATTCAATCGGTCTAATTTCTCAGCAAAGGCTGATTTTGGGAATGTTACTTTCCTCGAGCCACCGCTTTTTTTCAATGCGGTTTTGCACGAAGATACTTCCTTCTCTTTGTCTCGTTTCCCTGCTTTGGGTGTACAGTATGCTTGGCGTGCTTATCGCGCACTTAAACATCATATGATGCAATTCGAATCAGATCATGAAGCTCAGATATTTCACGCACTGGAGCTAGAATCTCGCTACAATACAGAGCTTCCAAAAGGTTGGAAAATTTTCAGTGACCCGAAAGGGGTTGAAACGATTGCTTCGTATTTCATGCGTCAGCTCAACAATTACGGGCAGCATCTGTGGCTGCCGCCAATCTGGTTGCTTTATATAAGTTGCTGGTTTTTGGTGCTCTATGCTGCATCAGGCGGCGTGGGATATTTTCCTGCGGAAGGAAAAGAGGTTGCCGGATGGGTTGAAAATGCTGGTCAGTATTATTCAAATGTAACATTCGCGGCGCGTAACTTCTTTGGCCCCTTCGGGCTTATATTAAGCGCAGATGAAATTCAGCCGAACAACATGGCTGTGAAGAGCTTGGGCGTTATTCATTTTCTGCTGAGCTCACTGATCTGGTTCATCTGGATTTTGCAAAGACGCCGCCGCTTCAAGCTTTAACCCAGCGCTGCCCGCACTTTGTCCGGCTCGTCGACTTTGATGGCGACGTAGGGGACGGCGGCGGTGTCGGCGAGGGTTTTGAGGTGGTGCAGCACGGTGTAGTCGCTGCTCTGTGCATCCACGCGGCTGTTGGCGGTGGATATTTGCAGGCCGATGCCCGCGGCCGCCGCCCAATCGCCGAGGGCGGGTTTGAAATCGGTCGTCGTCGTGTCATAGGCGGCGATGGTGATTTCCGCGTGCAGCGCCTCGAGCGCCGCGCGCGCGTCCTCGCGGTAATGATCGACCAGCGGCACGTATCCGGCGCCGAGGTTTTCGGCACCGAAGAGGATTTTGGATTTGATCGCAGGCACAAGGAGTATGTTTGCATCTCGCGCGCGGAAATCACGCAGAATATCCCAGTTATAAGACGACACAATCACATCATGCGCGGCCAGCGCGCGCGTGTGTTTTTGCATCAGCGCGCAGACGGCAGAGGCGCAGGTGGTGTCTTTGATATCAAGGTTGACCAGCACGCGGCGGTCTTCGTACCCAAAGACAAGGGCGAAGAGGGCTTCGAGCGTCGGCACACGCTGCCCCGCGCCGATATCAAAACGGGCGATCTCCGCCGCTGTCATTTTGGAGACGTATTTGCCGGCGGCGGTTTCGGCTTCGGCAGGGGTCACATGCTCCGATATCTCGTCGTCGTGGATCAGCACGGGCACGCCGTCGCCCGATAAAAACACATCGCATTCGATGCCGTCCGCGCCGCGGTCGAGGGCGTATTTAAAAGCCGCAAGGCTGTTTTCCGGCAGCAAATCCGGATTTTCCGGTGTTTTCAGCGCGGCGGGCGTGGGGCCGTATCCGCGGTGGCCTATGATTTTAAAGCCTTTTTGGCTTTGCAGCATGATATATTCCTTGTTTCAGTCAAGTGGTTATGGAATAATATTCAGGTAAAATCAAGAATCTAATAACACCCATACTGTTGGTTGGAAATGGGCATTGTGATTATCGGACATCGCGGCATGGGGCCGACCAGCACCCTGCCGTCTATCGAGGCCGAGACGCTGCCGGAGAATTCTCTGGCGGCTTTTGCGCGCGCCTTTGAACACGGCGCGGACGGGCTCGAGTTCGATGTGCATGTCACCAAAGACGGCGAAGTGGCCGTCATTCACGACAATATCCTCAACAAAAAAATCGCGGGGGCGGATCGCGATGCGACCAATCTCGGCCTTGTGTCGAGTTATACGATGGGCGAGCTGTCGCAGATGGATGTCGGCAACGGGCAGGGCATCCCCAGTCTGAACGACGTCATGGATTTGATGATCTCCGAGGGAGCGACCTATACCGCCAATACCGGCAAGACGCTGATGATCGATATCGAGCTCAAGGGCGAGGGCGTGGCCGGGCCGGTCTACAGCACGATCAAACCCTATATCGATGCGGGCTATGTGCAGGCCGGTGATTTCGTGTTCAACAGTTTCAACTGGGACAACCTGCGCGAATTGCGCGCGCTTGACCCTGACCTTAAATTGATCCCCGCCATCCGCACCGAAGACCTTTTCGGCAAGGAAAACGTCACTATGCCCGGCTGGCAGGTGAAAGAGGGGGCGAATTACCAGCTCGACGCTTTCGCGCGGCTGCGTTCCCTGCACAACGAAATCAACTGTCATGCTTTTGACTGCATCGTGTTTGATTTGCGCCAGACGTTTGTCGATTTTTGCGCGTCAAGCGGCATCGGGCTTTTTACCTCGACCTCGGCCGAGACGGTGAAGGCAGAGCGTATCCGCGAGCCGCTCGCGCTGATGGTCGCCGCTGAAAACCGTTTGCCTGTCGTCTGTTTCCGTGCCGACCACGCCGGCGAAACGCGCACGCTGGTCGCCGATATCAAAGCGGGGATGGAGGCACAGTCCCAGACCCAGACTTTTACAACAGCCGCGCCCAAAAAATCGGGCGGCAGTAAATTCGATCCGTCTTGAAGATATTCTTGAGAGACTAGCGCGCTGCGGCGGCCTGTGGTTGCTGGCGGTTGACGCAGCGGAAACCGGTTTGGGCAGTGCCGTCGGCGGCTGTGCTTTCGACGCGTTCGCAGACAACGGGTTCTTTTTCGCGGGCGATTTCGAAACGCAGGTTTTCGATTGTCGTGCCTTCTTCTTTCAGCATCTTGTCCATAAATTCGCGGACTTTGGCATTGCTTTGTTCGTACATGGAAACGGCGAGGTTATACATGCCCATATCGGGCGAGCCGTCTTTTTTGCGCATTTGCGAAATGGTTGTGGCGGCGCGGGCGGCGGCACAGGCTTCGCTGAATTTGTCGCTGCGGTTGCTATAGCTGGCGATAAGCGGAATATTCAGCGAGACGCCGTTTCGCTCCACACAGTCGTTGGTGCTGGTGTGGTTCATCGTCGCGCAGCCGCCAAGGCCGAGCGTCGCGCCGGCAAAAGCCACCGTCAGAAGTCCTTTTTTGAGCGAAGTCATCGTCACACCGTCTGATTGTTTTTTATTTTTTTAGCGCTGCTTTTGTATTTCCCAGCGTGCTGGGAATGTATCCGAGTCTCTTTATTATGTCAATATAAATCCGAATTTATGCCTGTATTTCAAAGCTTTTTTGTTTGTCGTTCGAAAAAGGGAGCGGACAAAGGCGCCCGCTCCCCGTTTCAGATCAGATCCGGCCTGTTTATTTGCAGGCGCAATCCGGTTTCGGTGCAGCCGGCTTCGGCGCGGGTTTGGGCGCGGCCGGTTTCGGTGCCGGTTTCGGCGCGGCAGTCACGGTGCGGACGGTTTCTTTTTCCACTGTGTGCACAACCGGGTTCAGGTTGATGGTCACGCCGCCATTGGTATTGGCAGGCGCTGCCGCTGCAGGGGCAGCTTCGGTTTTGCGGAAAGAACGCGCACCAAAGATGTTCATGACCGAATTCGGTTCTGCATCGCCGTTTTGTTCAATGTAGGTATTGATACGTTCAACGGCACGTTCCATCGCGGGGGCGGCATAGTTCGGCAGCGCCTTGATGAGCATGTCGATGGCAAAGGTTTCTTTGGACAGGTCGCCATCGGCACGGTTCCAGACTTCGAACGCGGATTTGACGGCTGCGCACTGTTCAATGTATTCGGCACGCTGGTTGCCGCCGCCAATACCGACGCCGGTAGAACCAAAAACGTTGACCGCAGCGCTCCAGCCCAGAACGGCAAGGCAGTTGTCAACTGAACCGGCAAGGTTCGGTGCATTGGTGCCGACGAAAGAGCGGAAGCTGTTCACGGTCGATTGGTTTGGCGCAACATTGATCGGACCGGTCGAACCGCCCTGTGCATGCGAAACCGCGTTGCCGCCTTCGGCGTTCGAGATGGCCGTGCCGCCTTCGCCGCCCTGGCCACCTTGCCCACCTTGTCCACCTTGTCCACCTTCGGCGTAATTGCTGACTTCGTTGCGGACGTCAACCGGGCCGGTTGTGGCGCTGACCTGATTTTGGTTGCCGACATGAACGCCGACACCCACGGTGTTGTTGACACCAACAGTGTTATTGACGCCGACGTTGTTCGTGGCTGTTGCTTTGCCGCCGTTGGCGGTTTGCTGCTGGCCTTGGTTCTGGCCTTGCTGCTGCGTTTGTTTTTGACCCTGATGCTGGCCCTGATTTTGCGTATTGCCGCCTTCGTTGCGATAGCCATCGGCATGCGCGGCAGTTGTGAACGCGCCGGAAAGCGCAATAACGGACGTCAGCACGGCCGTGCGAATGGTTTTATTCATGATCTATTACCTTGTTTTGTTTGAAAAAATCGGTGCGCGGCGGCTCTTATCCGGTTATACACACGGCCGCTCGCTGCCCGATTGGCGCTGAACATAACCGAGTCTCTTGGAATATGTCAAGCTGGATTAAAAGATAATTTCATTTGCATATTACAGAGACTCGGCGTATGTTTCCGAAAAATAAAAAGCCGGCCTATGTACCGGTATGTGGCAATAGAGGTTTATCCATTATGACGATTTCCCCCACGGCGGCTTTGCCCGCCGGTCTTTCTGCGGCTGTTTTGACGGTTGAAGATGCTGCCGATCACGATACGCGCGGCGCGGCTGCAAACGGCCTGCCCAAGCGCAAAAAATTCTGGCTGTCGCGCGCGTTTGCCAAGGTCGCGCCGAAGGTGGCCGATATCGCAGGCCGCGCGGCTTTTACCAATGCGCTGAAAATCGGCGCGCTCTCCGCTGTTGCCGGTGCGGGTGCATCGGCGGTGGTGAGCGCGGGCGTGGCCGCGCTGGCCGCAGGCGCGGGCGCCGCGGTTTACAGCTATGGCAAGGATACGTTCAGCGCATGGCACAAAGCGCAGCGCGATCACGACGACAGTTTCCGCTGGGTGGATACCGAACGGCTGAAGAAAGCGCGCACTGCGCTTTTGTTCGGCGTTGCGGGCGGTGCTTTTGGCGCATGGCTGGCGGGTACGGATACGTTCCAGCACGGGCTTGAACTCGCCAAGACCTATGGCGGCAAAATGATCGAAAGCGCGCTCGGATTTTTCTCGGGCAATGTGCATGCGTCACCGGCTGTACCTGCCGCAGCGTTTTCTGCCACAGTGTTTTCTGCTGATGACATTTCCGTGCGGATCGATGCGGCACATGCCGCCGTGGCCGCGCCGCAGGTATCCGAAGACGATATCATCGCACGTATCGATGCGGCACATGGTCTTTTGGATGCGGAGCGCAGCGCGCTCGAGGTTGTCCCCGCCGAAGAAATCGCCGCGCCTAAAAACGCGCTGGGCAAGCTGTGGGAAGCCGCGATGACCTCCGATCAGGCCAAGGGTCATTTCATGGCGCAGATGCTGACGGCCGATCCGGATGATCTGTCTTCGGTCACGCCGCAATTCCTCAAAGACCGCGCGCATGATGTTTTGCGCCTGACCGATCTGCCGTGGCAAGACCGACTGTCGCTGGCGCGTGAACTGGCCGAAGCGGCAGAGGCGCGCGGCAACCGTCAGGCCACAGGGTTTTTGCGTGATCTTGCAAAACTCGAAGACGGCACATGGAAGCCGCGCGGGCTGAATATCAGCGGCGACGAAGCCGCGCCCAAAGCGGCCACCCTCAAAGCCGCTCCGGAAATAAAACCGGATATCTTGCAGCCCGAAATTACGGCTGAAGAAATAATGCCGCAAGAAATCATTGCGCCCGAAATGCCGATCAAAACCGTCATCCTTGAAACCGACCCCGTGACGAGTGCGGTCAGCGAGCGTATTGTCGATGCGATCCGGGGCGAAGGCCTTAGGATTGAACCGATGCCGGATGCCATGACCGAGCCCGTCATGGCCGCACCCGCACGCGCGGCGGTTTGCACCGTCACACTGGCGGGCGATCTGTCGGCGGCGGAGAGTTTCTGTCAGGTCAGCAAGCCGGTGATGCAGGCGGGGGATTATATCGCCTTCGTTGCCGCCGGAGCGCCGGAGCTGACGGTGAAAACACCGCTGCTGGACGGATCTGTCGATGTGCCGACGCAGGCTTTTCTGCATGAGAAGCTGATCGGCGATGGCGTCTCCCGTCTGTCGTCAGCGGCAAAACTCGCTCCGCGCTAAAAATACCCCACTTTTAGTTTGCATAATGATTGTAATTCTGTTACAAAACCAGATCATTTTCGCAAAGGGGAGGCAGAATCATGCAAAAACATCTTAAAACCGCCGCAAAATTCGGGGCCGCCCTCTGTCTGTCCTTTAACTTGGCTGCCTGCACCACCACGGGCGGCAATGCCCCCGCCGCGCAGGCGCCCGACAGCACCGGTCTTACCCGCGGCGATACGCAGACCCATGGCCTGTCTGTCGTTGGCAGCCCCGCCAGTGATACTCTGCGTTTTTATAATCTGCACACACAGGAACGCGCGACCTTTACGCGCCGCGCCGGACAGCCCGTTTCGCAGGAAGCGAACTGGTTCATGCGCGATCACCGCCGCGGCGAACCGGCGCAGATAGATCCGAAACTCCTCGATCTGCTCGGCGATTTGCAAGATGCCATCACCGCGCGCCATCCCGGCCTGACGGTCGAATATCATGTAATTTCCGGCTACCGCGCCCCCGCCACCAATAACAACCTGCGCGGCGCGGGCGGCGGACAGGCCGAAAATTCTCTGCATACCACAGGTCAGGCGATCGACATCCGCGTGCCCGGCCTTTCCACGCGTGAACTGCGCGATATCGCCACCTGCCTCAAAAAAGGCGGCGTCGGCTATTACGCATCGGATGATTTCGTGCATGTCGATACAGGCAGCGTCCGCTACTGGCCCTCGCGCGATTATCTCTCGACGCTGAATTGCCCCTGATAAAGAAATTCTAGGGTATCGGCGCGTACATAAGTTGTCCCGGTTTTAAAACCTCGTGGCTAATCACGCGCTTCGTCAGCGGCTTCGCGCGGCATATTTCAGTGAAATGGCTGTTCTCGTATGCGTAAAGGACGCGCTCCGCTGCTTCCAATATAAGCCGCTCCTTGTTGTCCGTCTCTATTTTCTGGGCTTTGTGGGCGATGTAGGTTTTACCACCGATCACAACGACAGACCAGCCGCCAGTGCGACCGCATTCGACTTCCCCGATCAAATCGGCAAGCTTTGCATTCATCTTGGCGTTTTCAGGGCGCTGCGGCAAGGTCAGGTATGTAAAGCCGCAACCGCATCCGCGCCCGCTGGAATAGCTCAAAGTGAGAACTTCCTCGGCCTTGCCGTCGTTGTCGAGGTCTACGAGCGACCTGCTATCAATATGCGTTTCTTTGGGTAAATCCGCGCCGTAAATTTCCTTTTCGAGCGCGAAGCTGTCTGGTTTCGTGCTTTCCGGATAGGAGAAGTCGTCGTTTGCGAATTCTTCGCAAACCGCCGCGCGGCTCCAGCCCGTGACCTGCCAGCCCAAAAGCCGGTTCTCGAACCCGCAAAGAACGTAGGCACCGTCACCCAGCAGGACGCGTAGGTCGCCGCGTCCTTCATTGGAAACAAGCGGGCGTGTGCTGTAGCTATGCAGAATAACGTCATCACTACCGAAGCCGTATCCGTTTATGTCAGTATTTATAACGTCCCGAAAGAGGAGCTTCCCCGTCGTTTGCTGACTCAGTTCAGTGATGCGTGTACTACGGCAGGTGCCGGAACCTGTTACGGCTGTATAAAAGCGTGTCTCTTTGCGCGGCGGCTTCTGTGTGAAGTCATGGTAGTCCACCGGGTAGCATCGTGCCTTGATTTCTCCGGTGTCTCCGCTGATATAGCTGCAATCTACCATGTCCGCGTCAGTGACGGCAGGGAGCAGATCTACGTTTTGTGCAAAAGACGGGCAATAGCGATCGACGAGCGTTTTGAGATCTCTCCTCTCTTTGTCAGACAGGCGATCAAGCCATACCGGCGCAGTCACTTCTTCGATCTGTCCTTCTTCGCCGCCATCGGCGGGCTGCGCACAGGCAGGCACAGATGTAAAGGCCAGAAATAGGCACAGATAAAGAGCGATGTGGCTTGGGTGTATTTTCATTCCCCGCCCGCCAATATCATCGGCAAACCGACAATGGCCAGCAAGGCGCCGCCCATACTCAGACTGCCCAGCGCACGGGATTCAACGATATGCACGCTGCCGCCCATTAACAAAATGCCGAGCGCAAAAAAACCGAACGACCGCCAGAACGAAATCGCGGCGATGTCCTGTGCGCTCAGGCTGAAATGCTGCCCGCGCTGCGCCGCGGCATCGCGGTCGGCGTGACGGTGCGCAACGGCCTCGCCAATAGACTTGGCAAAGCCCGTCAAAGGCCCCATCAGGCTGCGGTGGCGATGTTCATCGTGGTAACTGCCCATGGCGGCCTCTGTGCGGGTTTATGCCGTATACTTTTTTAGTATAGAACAGGTGGCGGGAGGAGGTAAACCGTTCTGCGCCTGTGCCGCCGCCGTTCTTACGGTACGGCAGGCGCGGCAGGTGCGCGTGTGGCGAGTTTGCGCTCCATTTCCGTCCTGATGCCTGCGACGGTCTCGGGCGCAGGGTTCCACGGCAGATGAAAACCGGCTGATTTTTTGAGTGTCTGATAATCCGCGCCCTGTGCGGCGGTGGGTGTTTTGGCGTTGAAGGCGATATCCTGCGGCGTCATGCCCTGCGCCACGCCGCGCAGCGCGGCAGAAACTTCCGGCGGCTTCTGCGTGTCAATCATGATCGCGGCAAGGGCTGGATTATCGCTGGTCAGCCGCGTGAAAAGCGTTTTTTCTGCCGAGGCTTTTTGCGCCGGTGTGATAGTGCCGTGCTGCGTACGCACATCCAGCACATTCAGATAGGCGTCCAGTTCGCGTGCGCCGAGTCCGCGCGGCAACGTATAATCTTGCGCCACGGCCGGAAAGCCGCCTGCGGCCAGCTGCGTGGCCTGCGGTTCAAAATCCGGATCGGGTATACGGATTTTCTGCAGATTGCCCGCCGCATCATACGCCATGGCGGTTGCAACAGGTTTGCGTCTGACGTGTTCTGTCGTCGCGGCGGGGTCGTGACGGAACAGATAAACCGCAGCGGCAATTTCCTGCGTCAGCGCATCGGGCGGCGCGCCCTGCGGCGTTTGCAGGAATTTTGATGCGTTCGCAAAGGGCGCGGCGATTTCGGCGGCGGCTTGCTGCGCGGTCAGGGCGGGCTGCCCGTCAAACGTCCAGCCGCTGCCTTGCGGTTTTGCGAAGGTGACGCTTTTGATGTGGATATGGCGGTTGTCGTTGATAAAAACTTCGTGCGATGTTTTCAGATGCTGCGCGCCGTCTGCAAGCGACAGCGCCATCCCTTTTTCAAGGTGCAAATCGCCTGCGGGCACGTGCAGCGTCAAGAGCACGGGGCGTGCGTCTGCAAAACGCGGCGGTAAATCGCCATGTCCCATATCGCGGAGCGCCTGATGAACGCCATAGCCGAATTCTCCGCCGTGCGCCGCGTGCTGCGCGGCATAATCAGCGGCGGTATCGGGGTGTGGCGTCGCGAAAAGACTGCGCCCGCCATTGCTTTCATCGCTGCGGGTCAAAAGACGGCTGCCCTTGCGCATGACCTCCTGTACGAAATCGTCGTCAATGTCGCGCCCGGGCAAATGATGCCCGATAACGTCGCGGACACTGTCCAGCGCCGTGCGCGGTCTGCGCGTAAAGCCGTTTTGCAGCAGCGCGGCCAGATGCCCCTCCGATGTGCCGTGGTACAGCAGCACAGGCGCGTCCCCCGCCGCTGCGGGTATGTCGATCTTTGTCATGGGCACAGTATAGCAGCCAAAAGTTAGCAAAAGCTGAGCACAGCCAATGCACCGGTGCGCTGGACTTAAGGCGATGTTTTTGTGGGTAAAAATGGTGGACACAACAGGGATTGAACCTGTGACCCCTACCATGTCAAGATAGTGCTCTACCGCTGAGCTATGTGTCCACATGCGATCGGGTCTGATCGGTTGCATTGTTTAGCATAGGCCGCGCGGATTCGGCAAGGGCTATAAAAATCAGACATTTCAGCCCTTTGTTTCCCTGTTTGCGCGTTTGGGCGGCGGGTTAAACTTCGTTTAATCTTTTGCCGTTACAATTCGCTTATGGCAATCGATGATCCCGCACCGATAGAAGAACAGCCTTCGCGGCCCACGTCTGCGCGCGCGGGCGGCTTGCGCGCGATGTTTGGCATGTACGCGCGACCTTCTGACAGCGATGATATTTTTGGCGAAGCCGGATTTGGTATGGAGGCGGGCTTGCCGAGCGAGGTGCGCCGTGTTTTGCAGGCAAAAATGTCTCTGCGCAGTGTGCCGCCGGATGCCGAAATCAAACTCGCCGCCGTCTCCGCGCCAAAAGCCGAGGCGCAGCAGAACACAGACGGGCCCGTGGCGTTTGAATACGGCTGGTGCTATACCGACCACAAAACCGGTAAGGAAATCCGCGAAGACTTTCGCGCGGTGGATTATCTGAACGATGAGCCCTATGCCACGCGCGTGCATGCGATGCTGGAACAGCTTGGCCTGCCTGCCCCGCGTGCGGAAGAAGTTTTTCGCGGCACGCATCATGATCTTTTGTTCCTCAACAGCCATGGCGTCGTGCTGCGCATCGGCCCGCTGGATACGGAAGATCTGATCAACCCCGGCATTCTGCAACCGCTGGGGTGGCTGGAGGATAGCGGAAGCAAAGTGATGTCAGGCGGGGTCAATCTGCCACTGACGGTGGCCATCTACCCAGGGGTGGAGCTGGACAGGCAGTATGACGATGCGGAGAAGAAACCCGCACTGGCCGGCAGTCTTTACGACATTCTGACCGCGACGCAGCAAGGCACTGGCGATGTGGATACGACGGGCAATACAGGCATCATCCGCGTGCTTGACGACGACGGGCGCGAAGTGGCGGTGAGGCTGCTGGTGGATGCGGATAACCGTTATAACGGCTCGTCGGTCAGAATGCGCGAGAAAAAAAGCAGCCAGATGCACGAACAATCCGGCAGCGCCGCCAGTGACAGCAGCGCCGGCACAGCGGCGGCACCGGTCAGCAAAGGCGACGTGCTTTTCAATACGCTTTGCACGGTTTTCAACGCCGTGAAAAATGTGCGCTATTGGGAAAAGGCTTACGAAGCGCATGAGCCGCTGCGGCATATGTTCTGGGAGGCCTTCGGCGGTGTCGCTGCGGTGACGGGGTTGCCCGATATCCCTGCGCGCGAAAAATTCTGGGCGACCTGCGCCGCCGTCACCAACAAGCCGATGGAAATCACCCTGCCGGTCTGGCAGATGAAAAAAGACGACGCGGGCAACGTTTCGTACGAACGGCAAGAGCTGTATGTGCCGCATCTGGTGCTCTACCGCCCGTGGACGGGGCAGGATGCTGATCGCATCGTACAGCCGATCAAACAGTCCAAAGGTTTCTGCAAGGCCGTGGCGCAGGCGCATGGCCGAAACTTCGGCAAGTTCAAAATCACCGAAGACCCGCTGGCGCGCCGCGACGATTTCGATGCGCGGATGAAAGATTTCATGCGGGGCGCCGATAAAAATCTCGGCCAGCGTCTCGCCTCCATCGGCCGCCGCGTCTGGCGCGAAATCAGGAATTTCTGATTTTTCCGTTACGAAGATAAATCATCCGGCATGGCGTTTCATCTTTGATGGTGCGAAGGGGCAGGTTTCGCCGCATGTGCCCACATGTACACAAAAAGTTTGCCCGTGCCGAGGGGGCGGCACGGGCAGGGGGGTACGGAGGGTAGTAACCTTAGGAAAGAAACGGTATCTCGTTCGGCCTAGCGCTGCTGTTGCCGTGGCTTTTGCACGCGGACCGGAATGGGTTGCAATTGCGGCTGCGGGATGAAGGCGTCTCTCACGGCTTCCGCGGCCTTGTCAAAAACTTCTTTGCATTTTTTGCCGAATGACATGGCTCTGCCTTTCAAAACGATCATCTGTGGTTAGGCTTGTACCTGCGACGCGCTACGTTTTTGCGCGAAATCGGCATAGATCACTTTGTGCTCTGTGGTGCCGTTCTTTTGCGTGTGCATCGGCAGGCCGCCTTGGCCCATCAGGTAACGCACGCGGCTGACGATATCTTTCAGGTGGAACGGGCGGGTGGTCACGGGTGCCGGTGCATAGGCGGGGGTGGAGAACGTATCCATTGCCACGCCGGCAAAACCGGTGATGAAGATGATCTGCAGCTCGGGGTTTTCCTGCAGCGCTTTTTGCGCGAGGATAAAACCGTCAACGCCCGGCATGACGATATCGACCAGCAAAACGTCATAGCAATCTTCCGAGGACATGCGCCATGCATCAAGGCAGTTGTCCACAATCTCCACGCTGTTGCCCGCCTTTTTCAGCGAAGCGTACAGGTATTCGGCGGTGGATTTATTGTGTTCTGCAACCAAGATGCGTGCCATTTTTTGAACTCCCCTAATCTAATTTGCCGTTTGTTGTCTGCTATTAATCGTTTGTTAATGTCTTATGTTAATAGTAGAACATTTTCCAGAAAGGCGGTCAAGGGAATTAATAAACAAAAAGTTAACATTACGAGTTATAAAGTTGCTTTCGATCTTGCTGTTCTGTTTATTTTCAATGGGTTAACCTTCGCTGTTTTCGCCTGAAATTATTGACGATTTCTTAACGGGAGCGGGTGTAAACTGGAGAGATATTACCATCGCGAGGTGTTTTCATGCGCTGCCCGAACCCGCTGTCTTTTTCTAAATCTTTGTTATTTATGACTGTTTTCTGCATCCTGATTCACGCGGGTGCAGCCGGTGCGGGGGCGGGCGAGTCGCAAGCCACCCCTGACCCGCAGCAACCGCAGACAGAGGCGCCAGTGCCGCACCCGTTTAATGTCATCCCGCCGAGCATGACCGTCGAGGAATTTAACCGCCATATGACGGGTGCGGCAGAGGCCACCCTGACGCTGGAGGGTTTTGTTGCCCTACGTGCCGCAGAGCCGCGTCTGAGGGTGCTGGATACCCGTGCGCCGAAAGGCTTCGCTTATCAGCGCATCAAAGGCTCGCTCAATCTGCCGCTGACCGACATGACCGAACATACGCTGCCCGTGCTACTGCCCGACCGCAGCGCTCCTGTGGTGCTGGTCTGCGACCAAAGCTTTGCGCCGACGCGGCTGATGTCGATGACGCTGCAGGCCTGGCCGGTTTTAAAGGCCAACGGCTACAGCCGCGTCTATCGCCTCAATCTCTGGCGACCCGAAACCGAGGGCGCGCCGATGAACAGCCGGGAAGATATCGAAAAACATGTTCCGCTGGAGGGCAGCTTCCACCCGCGGGTGTCCACGCCTTAACAGGTATGTGCCTTACGGATAAAAAAAGCCCCGCAATGATGCGGGGCTTTTTTGTAGGACAGATGGATCTTATTTCTTTTCAGGCGCAGGTGTAGGTGTGGGCGCAGGTGTGGGCGCGCCCGTGGCCGCGTTCTTGCGGCGCAGTTCCTGAATTTTCACTTTCATCTCCGACAGGGGCAGCGCGCCGGGGACGATTTCTTCGCCCAGAACAAAAGCGGGTGTGCCGTTGATGTTCATCTGGCTGGCCAGACTGCGGTTTTGCTCCAGCGAGATCAATACTTCCGTGCCTTCGGCATCCTGACGCGCCTTGTCGACATTCAGGCCGGCTTCGGTGGCCAGACGCGTCAGCACATCGGCGTTGATCTGCCCCTGATGTTTCATCAGCAGGCTGTGGAATTCAAAATATTTGCTCTGGCGGTGTGCGGCCAGCGCCCATTTTGCAGCCAGCTCGGACGAGGGGCCGAGGATCGGCAGTTCCTTGAAGACGATCTTGACGTTCGGATCTTCTTTGACGAGCGCCTGCAGCTCCGGCAGGACTTTTTTGCAATAACCGCAGTTGTAGTCAAAAAACTCAACGATGGTGACGTCGCCTTTTTCATTGCCGATGAAGGGGCTGCGTTCGTTGCGGAACAGACGGTCCTTGTTCATTTCCACGGCGGCGGTTTGCTGTTCCTGCATCGTGCGCTGCTGATAGGCATCGACGGAGGTCAGGATCAGCTGCGGATTTTGGGTGATAAAATCACGGACGATGCTTTCGACGTCGCCGCGGGTCAGGACGCTGTCGGCTTTTTTGGCGGGCTCGGTGTTTTGTGCCAGCACGGGCGCGCTGAAGGCAACGAGTGCGCTAAAGGTCAGCGCCGTGGCGCGAAGGGTCAGGCGGCGGTAAAGGCGGATGTCGGACATAAACTGGTACTCCCCGTGTGAAAACTGCGGCAGGCGGCGGCGGACGCAAAGGCCGCATCCCCTTTTATAAACCGCCTGTTATTAAGAAATTGTGCATTAAGACAATAAAATCAATCCTTTTTTTTGTCCTTTTTCCCTATAAGGTCGAGAATGTCTTGCGCCCGCAGCCAGGCGGCTGATTTTTCCGGCAAATGACGCTGGGCAAGGGTCGCTTCGCGCCGTGCTGTGGGGGCGTCGCCGCGCAAGGCCGCCTGTTCGGCCAGATGCACCCGTGACAGCCCCTCCTTGCCCTGCCGTCCATAGGCGGTGGCCAAAAGGCGGTGGATATGGGCGGAGCGCGGCTCGTTCCTCAGGGCGCGCTGTAGCTCCTGCGCGGCCTGTTCGGTGCGCGCCGTGCGGTCTTCGCGCGATTCCAGCAGGGCATGGGCATAGGCGGTGCGGATCAGGCCGGCGTTCGGCGCATATTCAACCGCGCGGGCATAGGGGGGGATCGATTCCTCGATCCGGCCGCCTTCAAAGAGGATTTGTCCTTTCAGCTCGTGGAACCATGCGTTCTTCGGCTCTTCTTTTATCAGCTGTTCAAGCAGCGCCAGCGAGGCTTTGGTTTGCGAGCGGCGATAAAGCGCAATCGCCCGCCCATAACGGGCAGGAACGGAGGCACCGGTGTCCAGCACCGCGCGCTCGGGATGCAAATAGCCAAACAGCTTCGCCTTCATGCGCGCATGCAGATCGTTCCATTCGGCGGGCATGCTGCCGGGGCGGCGCTGTTTGCCGATGGCGTCTTGCAGAAAATCGATGCGGTCACGCGTCAGCGGGTGGGTGCGCACATATTCGCTTTGCTGCGATTCCGGCAGCAGTTCCTGCGACGACAGTTTTTCCATGAAACGTGCCAGTCCTTCGATCGGCAAATGCGAATCCTGCAAATAGCGCAGGCCGGCCTGATCGGCCGAGCTTTCCTGCACGCGGCTGTGGCGCAGGATATTTTGCTGCGCCAGGGTCGTGCCTGCGACGGTGGCGGCCATCGCGGCCTCGCCCGACCGCGCGCCGATCGCGGTTGCGATGCCGATCACCTGCGCAATCAGCGCCTGCATGCGGACATCTTCAACGGCTTCGCGCGTGCGGAACAGGTGGCCGGATGCGATATGGCCGGTCTCATGCGCGATAACGCCGATCAGTTCGTCCGGAGTTTCGGTTTCAAGGATCAGGCCGGTATGGATAAAAATATTCTGACCGCCCGCGACAAAGGCGTTCAGCGCGTCGTTCTGCACCAGAATAAAACGCACCGTCTGCGGCGACAGTCCGGCCTGTTCAAAGACGGGACGTGAAAAGCTATGCAGGATGTTTTCAATTTCGTGGTCACGCAGCAGGGTCATCTGCGGCGCCTGTGCGCGGGCGGGCTCCGGCGCGGCGGCGCTGAACGTGACAAAAACAGCGGCGGCCAGCAGGGCCCCGCAAAAAAGACGCGCCCCAAGCCGCGCCATGCTTTTGAATGTCATGCGATCCATTTTATTCCGCCTGTGCGCGTGACCAACGGCCACGCGGCGCATCCGGTTCCGGCGGTCTTAATACAGGAACATGCCCTTGGGCGTGAAATGTCCGACGGAACTGCGGGTTTTCCAGTCGCGCAGGTCGATCAGGGTGTAACCCTTTTCAAAAACCTCGGTGTATTGCGACAGCAGTTTCAGCGCGCGGCGCTGGTCAAGGTCGGAAAGCTTGTAGAACGTCGGGCCGACTTCCAGCACAGGGATTTGCGCCTGTACCTTGGGGTTGTTCAGACGCTCCGCGCCGCCCATATATTGTTTGTGAAAGGTATGGTTTTTGTAGAAACCCTTCAGCGCGCTTTCGGCTGTCCATTTCTGGCCGTCCCAGGCCGCGGGTTCCCAATCCTGACCATCCCACTGCTGCGGGTGCTGGTGATGCGGGTCGTGGTTCGACGTCATCGGCAGGAAATCGTAATGTTCGGGGCGCTGAAAAACCCATTTCGGGAAGATGCTCAGCCCGTCGGGCGAGCGTCCGGCGGTGCGCTGTTCGGTGGTGACATTGCGCTGCGCTTCGCCCGGCTGTGCGGCGGCGGCATCGGCGCTGGCAAAACCCAGCGCAAGCCCTGCGGCGGCAAGAACGGTGGCGAGGCGACGGCCGGACAAGTTTTTCATACCCTGAAACTCCCTGAGAATCCAAAAGGACCTGTTGGTCTGCTTCTTTGACTCTAGCCCAGTTCCCCCCTGAAATCAAAAGCATAAGAGGGCGCCTGCGCATAAGCCGCGCATTTTTCGGCGTTTTATGGCATAATAAAAGAACGGGGGCTGCCGCACGGGCGGCCACCCGCGCAGAAGACTGGAAGAGGCGGGATATAAAAAGCATGACGGACGCCGTTTCGATTGCGCTCTCGGGTCTAAAAGCCCAGCAGACGCGCCTGGCCGCAACGGCCAGCAATATCGCCAATGCATCGACAACGGGCACTGTGTCCGCGGCATCCCCGTCAGCGCCTGCCTCGACCGCCTCTGGCGGTCCTTTAGTCTCGACCGCTTCTGCCGCCTCTACCGTCTACAAACCACTCAATGTCAATCTGACCTCCCTCGCCACCGGCGGGGTGCGTGCGGATGTCTCAGCCGATTCGAAGGGCTATAGCCTCATTTATGATCCCTCCAGCCCCTATGCGAACGGCGAGGGGATGATTGCCGCCCCCAACGTAGACCTGACGCGCGAAATTGTCGGGCTTTTGGAAATAGAGAGCAGTTTCAAAGCCAATCTTGCCGTTATGAAAACGCAAGATGAGATGCTGGGCGCGCTGCTCGATACCCGCGTATAATTCCATAACGTATTTTTGAACGGGTTATTACAGAAATTTGAGGTTGACTCAGATTTCCGGAACTCTATAGTCGTGCCATTCGCAAAACACAGCGCACGACGTCTTCCTTCTCCGTCTTTTTGATGCAGATGATGCCGTCCACAGACAATAAAACGACTGTGCGTCATACCGTTTTGCGGCCAACGAGAAAAAAACGCACAGTCCCACATTTTATTTGGAGAACACACGAGATGGAACACCCCGGTTTTAAACTTCTGAAAGAAGCCTTCCAGCATTTCGCAGACAAGCACGGCGACGCCGACCTGACCGGCCGCGTTGTCCGCTCCCTCGCTGCCGGCGGCAAAGCTGCCGTTGACAAAGCGCAGGAAGAATTTCCGAAAGCCTTCGTTAAACAAGTTGTCGGCGATTTCTACGCCCTGATTTCCAGCCAGGAAGTTGCAGACGGCGTGAGCATGTCCGTTCGCGGCCTCGACGAAGAAAAAGTAAAAGAGCTGATCGACAACGTTGTCGATACGCTGAAACAAGACGAAACCGCCCTGAAACTGGCGAAGCAGCTGAAAGACACGCTGAACAAAACCTCGACCGACGACCTCGAAAACGCGCTGGATGGCGCGCTGTCCGGCCGTGGCATGGGCGAGCGTATGATCGCCAAGGCGTTCTTCGAACAAGCCCGTCCGCATATCGATGAAATGCGCGACGCGTCTGAAGAAGAAATCGCCGAGAAAATCAAGGAACTGGCGGATACCATCCCCAGCGACGCGATTGCCCAGCAAGTTGCAGGCCTGACCCGCGAAGTCACCCCCGAGCGCGTCAGCCAGCAAGCGCACCAGTTCGTCGGCAAACTGCCGTCCCCCACCGCGATCTCCGAGATCCTGCATGACCTCGGCAAATCGGCCAGCGACAAGTTCGGCCAGATCAGCAAAACGGGCGACCTCAGCAATGCCAAAGGCATTCTGGAGCAGTTCGCGAGTGAAGCACGCGACATCGTCGAAACCAAACTCGCCAACGACAACGAGGCGAAAAAGACCTTCAAGCCCAGCAAAGGCCGTGACTTCGACCTGTAATCTGGCTTGAGACAAGACATTTCTTCATTCCTTTCCCTATAGGAAGAAGAAGTTGACAAGAGGACGGGAGAGTAGCCACTCCCGTCCTCTTTATTTTTGTGCTTTTGTAGAGTCGATAAAATAAAAAAAGGGAGGCTGCGACGCCTCCCTTTTTCTTTGCGTGATCGGCAGCGGTTTATTTCAAGCCGTCGATCATGCCTTTTTTGACTTCGATCACGTATTCGTCATCGGCGACGCGGCCCGACACCGCAGCCAGTGCGGCGGGCGAGAGTTTTTTGCCGATGATGATATAGGTGTCCTGTTCCGTTTCAAGAACGGCAGGGCAGCCGCAGCCGCAATTGCCGCAGGCGAATGCGGGGGGGGTGATGTCGTTGAGTTTCATGGTCGTTTTCCTTTCAGGTGGTGTGTTGAGAGTAGTTTGCTTGTCTTCGGTGGTAAAGGGCAGAAATCAAGGCCGCACGCGCAGCCGTGGTTTTTATCAGGGGTCTGGTGCCCGTGCTACGCGCACGGGTGGCGTTTCAGGTTTTGCGGGTGCCGCAGCAGGCGCGGGGGTGATGCACATGCCGTTCAGGTATTCACCCATCGACATGCGCAGCATCGCCGCGCTTTCGCGCAGGCGTTTTTGCCCCTCTTCATCCTGCCGTGCGTAAAACGCGGCGGCAGCGGGGGAGAGGTTGTCGTTGATGCCCTTGGCCGCGCCATGATCGTGATGGTGGTGATCGTGCGGCTGGTGCATCTGGTGGTGCGGCGTGGGGTCTTTGTGGTGGTCGTGCCCGCCGCCATGATGGTCGTGGCCACGGAACTGCATCAGCGCGGCAGAGGTCAAAAGCCCCACAATCGCGCTGCCGATCACAATCCGTTTTTCAAACGGTGTGGCCGTTTTTCCGCGCAGGCGGTGCCAGGCGTAAATCCCGCCCGCTGTCGCCGCAGCCCCAAAGGCCAGTGCCAGCGCCGAAACACCCGCCGTGGCTGTGGTCACGCCCGCCGCGGCAATCGCCAGCGGCGCAATGACGCAGCCGGCATGGCCGACGATAAAGCCCGCCGTGCCGGAGCCGGCGCAGGCGGCGCATTTTTTAAAGATACAGCGCAGAAACCCGCGGGGTTTTTCGGTTTTGTTGTCATTGTTGTTGTCATGGGCGGGCGGACAGGCGCAGGCAGGATCGCAGCCTGCGTTTACAGTATCCGGCCCCGCTTTTTTGTCGGGGGAAGTCATGGATTAAATCCTTTGCTGAAGACGGAAAATAAACCTACGTCGTCTCAGGAAAGGGGCGGTGCCTGTGCCTGCCATGTTTTAAAGGAAGGCTTTGCGGCATTCACGGCATCCGCCGCAATAACATCACGTGCGGCCGTATAAACAAAAGGCACTGTCAGCGGCATCGCTGCGGGTGCATCCTGCGCGGCGACGGGGGCATAGAGGCAGAGGCTATGCACCGTTTCATCATGCGAAGGTGCATCTTGCGCGGCCGGGCTTTCAGGCGATTGCGCCGCAGGAACATAAACCGTTTTTTCGCCATAAGCGGTGCAGAGCACCAGCGGATAAAGCGTGCCATCCGGCGCGGCGGCGCGCGCGATATTGGGCATGAATCCGGCAGGGATGGCCGCTGCGATCAAAAGCGCGCAGACTAGTAAACTGCCCAGAATCTGTTTAAATGTCCCTCTCATGCCGCCTTTTATAAGCCTGTTTGCGGAAAACCGCAATCGTTCCGTCGTATAAATAAAGGCAACCATTCATCCGTTGTCATTCCGAGCATCGCGAGGAATCTCCGGCCTCTCCTTTTGCCGCACCCTTCAAGATTCCTCGCGATGCTCGGAATGACAATGTAAATATGGAGATGTTTATGACGCGGCGATCTGCAAGGCATCGCGCACGCGCAAAATCAAAGCCTGCTTCTGCAAATTTCGTAAAGCATAATGCCGGTGGAAACCGCCAGATTGAGCGATTCCGTGCCGCCCGGCATCGGAATTTTTACCAGCTGGGTGCAGGCGGCGGTGATGTCGTCCGAGAGGCCGTTCTGTTCGCTGCCCATGACGAGCAGCAGCGGCAGGCGGTAATCGCCCGCACGGTAATCGGTATCGGTGCGCAGATGCGTGCCCACGGCGCGCCCGCGCCAGTTTTTCAGCGCTGCCGCCGCTTCGGCACGGGTGGCGCGGATGATTTTCTGGCGGGCAAAGGCGCCGACCGTGGCGCGGATGGTTTCGGGGGCGAAGGGGTCGCAGGTCTGGCCGATCAGCACAACGCCCGCCGCGCCCACGGCATCGCTGGTGCGGATGATGGTACCCAGATTGCCCGGATCGCGGATATCTTCGAGGGCGGTCCAGAGCGCATCGGCCCCGCCGGTCATCTCGTCCATACTATATATACGCATGTCAAAGGCGGCGATGACGTCCTGCGTATTGTCACGTCCTGTGATCCGCCGCAAGAGCTCTTCGGGCATTTCCAGCATCTCGGTATCGGCATCTGTGCTCAAGGCTTCGGCGGCGGTGCGGGCATCGGGGGAGAAACAGAGCGTTTGTGCGCGCCAGCCCGCGGCCAGTGCCTCGGCAATATGGCGCAGGCCCTCGACGATAAACAGTCCGCTCTCGTCACGGTGTTTTTTGAGCGCCAGCGACTTGAGTGCCTTGATGGCGGGATTGGCGGCGCTGGAGATATGTTTAACGGAACGCGGCATGTTTTCGGTCTTTCCTTGCGGCAACTATAGCAGGGGTTTTCGTTTTTGGCGCGCTGTTTTGCGGCGATTGAGTTTTGCCGCGCCGCCCGATAAGCTGGGGGCAGGCATTTTTTTTAAAGGATAACGGCATATGGCGGCAATCGGTTTTCTTCTGGTCATTGGGTATTTGCTTTTGCCGATCATCGCCATCGTCTGGGCGCATCAAAACGGCCAGCGGCTTGACCGGCTGACGGCCAGCGTCGAAAAAATCCTCGGCGGCGCGGCGGGATTGCGGCGTGATACGCCTGCACCGCCCAAAACGGCCAGCGCGCCCGCGCCAGAGAAACAAGTGTCTGCGCCTCAAGAACAAGCACCCGAAAAAACAGCAGCCAAAAAAACAGCTCCTGCTGCCGCCGCACACACGCCGCGCCGCGACAGTGTTTTTGCAGATGAAACAGTCTACAGCGGCGCAGACGGCGAGATGTGGATGGATATCAACGATGCTCCCGCCGCCAAAACAGCCTACTTCGATTCAGCCGCCGCCCGCCGTGCAGAGGAAGAACGCGATTATTTTGACCGTCTCTGGCGCTGGACGGCCGAGAACTGGATGCTGGCAACCGGCGCGGTTTTCGTTCTGATGTCGATCAGCTGGCTGGTGCGCTACGCCTTGATCGAAGAGATCATCAGTGCGGAAATGCGCATTGGGGCGGGGTTTGTCCTCGGTCTGCTGCTCGCCGCGCTGGGGCAGTGGCGCATGCGCAGCGATGCGCAGCAGGGCGCGATTTTTCTGGTGCTGGGCAGCGGTGCGGTCATGCTGACGATGTTTGCCGCGCGCGAAATCTACGGGTTTTTTAGCCCGCCGGTGGCGCTGGGCGTGTCTTTTTTGACGGCGGTCTATGTGACGGCGCAGGCGATGCGCGCGCGGCTGCCCGCGCTGTCTTATGCAGGGCTGACACTGGCCATGCTTGCGCCCGCCATCACGCGCGCGCCCGATGTGTCTTTCTCGGGTCTGTTTGGTTATCTGGCGGTGGTGCTGGCCGCGACGCTCTGGGTTGTTTTGATGACGGGCTGGCGCAAAAATATCCTCTTTGCACTTGGTATGGTCACGTTTTACAGCTTTCCGTTTTGGGATAATCTGTCGCTGCTGCCGTCAAAAAATATCGGTCTGGCAACGGCTTTCGGTTTTGCCGCTGTGTTTTTTATCGCCGATATGGTCGGCCATTTCCGTGCGGTGCGAAACGGCATCTGCGATGTGCTGATGCCGCTGCTGCTTGCCTTCTTCCTGACGCTCTGGATCACCGAAGCCGCGCCGCCGGATGTGCGCGCGCTATGGCTCTTGCTTTGGGCTTTTGTCTTTTTCGCGGGCTCGGCTATTTTGTCGAAACGCACGGGCGCGCAAAGCGTGTTTTATACCTATCTGGCTGTGGCCGGTGTATTGGTCGTGGCAACCACGATGGTCGAATTCCGCGGCGCGGCGCTGGTGGTGATGCTGACGCTGCAATCCGCGGCGCTGGTGCTGCTCTGCCGTCATGTGCTGAAAACGGCATCGGGTACAACGGCGGCGGCCTTTACGATGATTGTGCCGCTCTGCCTGGGTGTGGCCAGTATCGAGGCGCGGCATTGGGCGCAGGGTATCTGGCAGCCGCATGCGCTGGTGCTGCTCACGCTCGCGCTGGTGCCGCTGGCGCTCGCGTGGCATTTCCTGCGCCGCCCCGCCCTCTCCGCAGCCGAAAAGACGGGCGACCTGCCGCCGCATATGGCAGAGCTTTGCTTCTGGGTCGTCTCCGGTTCTCTCTATGGCTATGCCTTTATCTGGCGCGCGGTGCATGCCACGCTGGTGCTGGGTGATTTTGCGACCGCCCTTTGCATGATTGTCTATAGCATCATCGGCATCGCCGCCTATATGGCCGGCCACAGCCGCGGGCAGGTTTATCTGCGCTATTATGGTGGCGGGTTGATGGCGCTGGTGATCGGCAGGCTGCTGCTGGTCGATCTGCCCGCCATGCCGGTTGCGGCACGTATTGTGATGTTCTTCGGCGTCGGCGTACTGCTGCTCGGCACCGCCTTTATCAAATACCGCAAGAAGGATGTGGCGGGGTAGAGCTTAAGGCGTAAACGTCCTGCCGTCGCGGCGCACCAGCGTTTGACCGCCTTGCGTCGGATAGAGCGGCACGGCTTTGTTCAGGTCACCGCTCGCGGCCTGCCAGCCTGCGACAGACGGATAATGGCTGGTGCTGGGGATATAGGTTGTAATCGGCACGTTGCCGGACATGGTTGTCATCGGGATCATGACTGTCTCGCTGTTGCAAGCGGCGTGGCGATTGAAACAGTCCTGCGCCGATGAATAAGAAACACTGGTCCCCAAAGAGCGGGCGATATCTTGCGCGACTTTTTGCGATGCACTGCAGGCTTCGGCGCTGTAGCCCCGTGTCTGACAGGCCGCAACCGAATTGAAAATCTCGCTACGGCCACTGTCTATTTCTTCGATGGTTTGTTTCAGCGCATCGTTGTTGCTCTGCGCATAGTAAACAAAAGGGGAGGCCAGCACGGCAGCGGCGCAGGTGACGAGCGCGGCCGTTTTTGCAAACGAAGCCACGGCGCTGCCCTCCATCGCCCAGTCGGCTAACCTGTCAAATGCACGGCCGATACCCATGTGAAACTCCCTGCGTCGATTCTCTTCAAATCAGTAACTCAGATTATATATTATTTTCCGTAACAAATAAACGGAAGATGCTTTTACCCTTTAAAAACAATAGTCTGTATTAAAGTACTTTCCCCGCCGTCTGCATATGTAGTGCTCTTGAGAGCGGGCTATATCGGGGCCGCAGAGCCGCGTCCTAAAGCAGAGTCTATTGACATAATGCAAAATTCACGTTTATAGTCTCCCCATTGAAATCATCCGTTTCAGCTATTTGGAGTCGGCACAATGCACAAGGGGCCGGAAATGTCGTCAAAGCCCGTCAGCGCCGCGGTAAATGACCAAAAGAGCCCAGCCGAGGAGCCGCAATATGTGTGTGTCTAAGCGGCGCGCGCCATCAAGTCCGGTGACAAGACGCTTCACAATGTCGGGTTATTGTTTCCGCCATCAGGGGATTAGAGGCTAATGCAACAAACACTCACAGAAACATTCCACGATTCAGCCAAGGCTGCACGGGAGACTTTTCCGGAGAGGCTGGTGAATTTTGTACTCTTGCTGGACACGAAACAAACGCCCGTCTATGCCTCTCCCGAAATTGTGAACCATCTGACCCGTAGCGTGAATATCGTCAAAAGAGCGGTGGGCGATGTGGGCAAGACGATGGTACGCCTGAACGCTATCGGCCTCGCCTATCCTTATTACAAGCTTGGGAGCAAGTACTCGAAACTCATCGCCCTCAGGGAAGATCCGCCGGGGCTGTATTATCCGCGTTTCACGCCTGAAATGCGCGCGGTCTATGTGCTGGCTCACGAGATCGGACATCATGTGGTGAAAAACGGGCTTGGGCTTGGCCATCTGGGCGAAAGCGCCGCGGATGCCTTTGCCGCGCTCCGGCACATCCAGCGCTTCGGCAGAGAAACCGATTATTTCAAGTTTTCCACCAAGGCCTACCAAGTCGTTTTAGGAACATCTCCCATCCATTACACTGCCAATGTTTTTGATCGGGTCAAGGCATTGTCGTCAGAAAAGGATATCGAAAACCTGTCGCTGAAGGAAACGGCAGAACTGGCAGCGCAGGTGGCGCAGGAAAACCACTATGACTCTAAAACTCTGAACAAGCTCACCCGAGCATTTCAGGGCGCCGCCTCCGTCTACCTCAAGACCTACGGCACAAGGCATAAGATTACCGATATGCTCTATGCCAAAGACAAGGACGCCTATGCCCTGTTCGTACGTGAAACGGTAAAAGTCCTGCGCAACAACGCGGAAGATGACGATGTCCTTCTGGCCGGCCAACGGTTTTTAAGCTATCCCGCCCTGAAACGCTTCATCAAAAAAGGCGCAGGAAGCTCCCCCGAATTGCAGGAGGCGCTGGATTTCCTGAAACTCGATATGCAGTTTACGCCGACCAAGCCAGCTATGGCCGTACCGAGAACTCCGGCGACGTCCCGTAGCTCTGCGCCAACGATACGGTAATCAGCTGGAGGAGGGCGGTTTCCAAAACGGAAGCCTGCCTAGGCAACATCATCGCCGCCCATGTATACAAGACCCATGTATATAAGGCCCATGTATATAAGACCCATGTATATAAGACAATGGCGATAGGCACGGCGATGGCAAGCAAGATTTGCTTATGTTGCGGCTTCATGAAAACACCTCGTTTTATTTTATCAAAATAAAACGGTCTCCAAATTTTTCTGGTGGCCGGAGTGTGATATCCATCGTGGGCGGCGTAGCGTATTCATGTGAACGCTATTGTATGCCGCCGCCGCGCTGACCGTCAGTTCGAGAGGCGTATCGGACTTACGAGTAGATACATGCTCACGAGCAGAGAGTCTAATGCCCAAGCAGCTATTTTTTGTGGCCGCTGGTTAGAGCGTGTCTTTAAGTGGGAGTTATTTCAGTAAAATATAGGGGGTTATGCCTTTGTCTTGCGCAGGGAGACGCGCTCTCATAAATAATAACGACGTTTTGGTTTAACGGCAAATTAACTGAAGGCGTGAAATAATTTAAGAATACAAAAACCCCATAGCTCCGACAACCCAACCTATTATCGCAAAAAATATTCAGGCAAGGCTTCCTGCCAAACCCAGCATTAGTCATTCAAAATAAGGGAGGCTTCATGCCCCGTATCCTGTTTGTATTTGTGTTTCTAGCCATGCTTACCGGCGCAAACCAAGCGCAGGCGCAGGCGCTGACCAGCGGAGCCACCGCAACAGGAACTCTCGCGCCCCATGCCCATGATACTTACACTTTTACAGGGAGTGCGGGAGAGGGCGTTATACTCCAGGGGCATTCCACCGCCTATAACGTCAGGCTGACGGTTTACAGGCCTGGGGGCGCGCTTTGGAAAGACAATACCAATCGCGTACATGACAACCTTCCTGACTCAGGTACCTATACCGTTGAGGTTCGCGCTGCCGCGCCCTCATCCAGCGGAGCCTACAGCCTTTTCTACCTCCGTGGTGGAGACAGTGTTTCGGGCGGCGCCCTTACCAGCGGCGCGACAAAAACCAGCTCTCTGGTAACAAACGGCCTTGATAGCTACCAGTTCAGCGGCACAGCCGGACAGGGTTTTCTTATTTACGCAAGGGGAGTGAGTACGACAAGTGCCCTTTCAATACGAGTCTATAAGCCGGATGGCAGCTTCTGGGATACGGCCGGATTCCGGTTCAAGGAAACGCTGCCGACTACCGGAACATATACAGTTGCGATTATGTACAGTGCCACAGGCACGTCCGGAGACTATAAACTGTACTATGTCCGCGGGGACGACACAGTCTCGAGCGGCTCGCTGACCAGCGGTTTAAACGTAAGCGGCCAGTTAGACAATAACGAGATAAAAAGCTACCGGTTCAACGGCACGGCAGGTGAGGGTGTTCTTTTGTATGCAAAAGGACCTCATAACACTGAAATCCGGGTTTACAGGCCGGATGGCAGCTATTGGGGCACTCAGGCCACCCGTTTCACGGGCACTCTGCCCAGCTCGGGAATTTATACAGTCACTATGGCTTATGCAGTCGTCAATGCAACAGGAAGTTACGATTTGTATTACGTGCGGGGGGCAAGCAGTGTCAGTAGCGGGACGCTCGTGAGCGGTAAGCAGCGCTCAAGCACACTCGTTGCAAATGAAATTGAGAGCTACAAGTTTTCAGGTGTTGCCAGCAACAATTTATCTATCTCAACGTCGGGCTCTTTCACGCGAACTATGAATATTTATAAACCTGACGGCAGTTTCTGGCTTCAGCAGGGAAACTCTATCTCGCAGACGCTCCCGGATACGGGTGAGTACACCCTGGCAATGGCGGCCAGTACAACTTCGGCAACAGGGGGGTATACGATCACCCTGACCACCCCACCCCAAGTAACATCCTCTGATCCTGAGCAATCGAACCCGTATCAATCCCAATCCTGCGGTTATGTGCCGGGTAGTCCGTCGCCGACCGTGGGTAACCCGATCAACTTTGATCTGGGCTACAAGATACAGACGGAGCAGGATTATCGCGGGGGGCGGCTCTCTTTCACGCGGCTGTATCGCAGTGACAGCACGTGGACGGATAACACGGTGGGGGCGCGGTGGCGGCATAATTTTGCGCGGACGCTGACGGTTGCGGGTTCGAGCGCCGAGATCATCGACGGCAGCGGCACCAAAGAAACCTATACGCTGGTCAGTAGCAACTGGGTTGCCGACAATCCGGAGAATACAGCCAAGTTCGAGACGCTCGGCGGCGGCGGTTATGCCTATACGCTGGCGGACAATACGCGAGAGGTTTACGACAGCAGCGAGAAGCTGATACGCATCGAATACCTCGGCGGCGGGGCGGTTGATCTGGCTTATGACGGCGGCGGGCTTTTGGAGACCGTCACGGACGAGAACGGACGCGAGCTGGAATTCACCTACGCCAGCGGCAAGGTCGCCACGGTCACAACGCCGGAGGGCGTGTTCAGCTATAGCTATGACGGCAGCGGCAACCTGACCGAAGTCGAGAACCCCGCCAGCCAGACGCGCGAGTATCACTACGAAGATACCAACTTCATCCACGCGCTGACCGGCATCACCGATGAAACCGCCGTGCGCTATGCAACCTATGCCTATGATGCGCAGGGCCGCGCCGTGCTGTCCAAACACGCGGGCGATGTGGATTCGTACAGCGTCACCTATAACGCGGATGGCAGCGTGACGACGACGAACCCGCTCGGCAAAGACACGACCTATTACTTCCTCAAAGTCAACGGCGTGCGCCGCATTGCGCAGGTGGACGGCCATGCCTCCGCCAATTGCGTCGCGTCCAACCGTTATTACAACTACTACGACAACGGCTGGCTGATGAGCAAGACGGACTGGGAGGGAAATTCGACGCTCTATATCCGCAACGACCGCGGCCTTGTCACCCAGACCGTAGAGGCGAACGGCACGGCGGCCGCGCGTACCACGACCACGACCTATGAAAGCAATTTCAACCTGCCCGATGTGGTCACGGTGGGCAAGCGCGAGACGGATTACGACTACGACGCCTTTGGCCGCGTGACCTCGGTTGCCGTCAAAGATCTCGATACCGACGAGACGCGCACCACGACCTATACCTATTACGCCAATACGACGGATGGCAGCGGCAATACTATTCTGGGCCGCGTCGATACCATCACCGATCCGCGCGGGTCGGTCACCAAATACACCTATAACGGCGATCTGCTGGTGGCCACCGTCACACGCGCCTATGGCGAAGCCTATGCGCAAACCACGTCCTATACCTATG
>JAUXOC010000103.1 GCA_030682495.1 Alphaproteobacteria bacterium
TCGCCTTGGTAAGCCATTACCTTACCAACTAGCTAATCTAGTGCGGGCTAATCTTTTGGCGATAAATCTTTACCCCGAAGGGACCATACGGTATTAGCTTTCGTTTCCAAAAGTTGTTCCGTACCAAAAGGCATATTCCCACATGTTACTCACCCGTGCGCCACTCCCTATTGCTAGAGCGTTCGACTTGCATGTTTTAGGCCTGCCGCCAGCGTTCATTCTGAGCCAGGATCAAACTCTTAAGTTGAATTTAATCCCTGATTTCTCAAAGGATCTCTTTTAGTTTAGAGACCTGCATCTTGCATTCACTGTCGGTCGTAATGATTTCTTACGATCTCATTACAACCAATATTGTGCGAGATACACAGATACAGATCGTTTGTAAAACACTAAACATGATCACAAACCGCTGCCTGCGTATCTCTTCTCATCGATCTACAATGTTCAATAACCCTGCGGCAATGCCGCGATCTAACGTTGCGGATTTCACCGCAAAACTCCCCTGCTCTAAAAACCGAAGTTTTTACGAACCGGAGAGAATCTGTCAGAGCCAGAAACCTATCGGAAGCTTGTCCGAAGGTCAACAGGAAAAAAACGATTTTTGTTTTTTTTTCTTTTCCCTGTGAGCCACCGCATTGGCGAACCGCCGCGGCGAACAGTGAGCGTGGTTATACGCACAGCCCACTATCTTGTCAAAACAAATTTAAAGAAAGGTTAATTTACTGAAAATAAAAGGTTTTTATCCCCTTTTGCCCCGCCGTTTATCGCACGTGCAGTAAAAATTCGTTCAAAAATTTGCCGACTCAGCCTTTCAGACCGGCTTGCAACGCCCGTCCGGCGCGGGAGGCAACCGGCTTGCCGATCGCAGCTGCAATATACCGCCCCGCCGCCGCCGCTTTGGCCAGATCGACGCCAGTGGCGATTCCCATGCCGTTCAGCATATAAAGCACGTCTTCGGTGGCGACGTTGCCGGTCGCCCCTTTCGCATAGGGGCAGCCGCCCAGGCCGCCTGCAGCGGCATCGACAACAGACACACGTTCTTCCAGTGCGACAAGGATATTCGCCAGCGCCTGACCATAGGTATCGTGAAAATGCACCGCAATCTGCGCGGCAGGCACGGCGTCTTTCACGGCACGCAGCATGGCGCGCGTTTTGACCGGTGTGCCCGTGCCGATGGTATCGCCGAGAGAGACTTCATAGCAGCCGATATCCACCAGCGCGCGCGCCACACGCGTCACCGCCGCAGGCGCAACATTGCCGCCGTAAGGGCAGCCCAGCACGCAAGAGACATAGCCGCGCACGCGCACATCGGCCGCGCGCGCCATCTCCATGACCGGCACGAAACGCGCAAGACTTTCGTCGATACTGCAATTGATATTCTTTTGACTGAAGTCTTCGGATGCCGCGGCAAAGACAGCAACCTCGCGCACACCGGCCTCCAGCGCGGCGGCCATCCCCTTTTCGTTCGGCACCAGCGCAGGGTAAGAAACGCCCGCCTTGCGCTGAATGCCCGCAAAAACCTTGTCGCTATCGGCCATTTGCGGCACCCATTTGGGCGAAACAAAGGCACCGGCTTCGATGGTTTGCAATCCGGCATCGCTCAGCATATCGATAAAAGTGATTTTTGTTTCGACCGGAAGATGGGCAGATTCATTTTGCAGCCCGTCACGCGGGCCGACCTCGACAATACGTACCTGTGCTGGATACATGGGGCTACGGGCTCCGCTGGTTCAGCTTTTCGACCAGCGTCTTGAAGATTTCCACCTTGTCCTTGCCGCCAATTTCATCCCAGTAAAAATGAACGGCGCTGCGCGCAACTTCGATTTCAAGAGCATGGTTTTGCCAGTGTTTATCGGCAATCAACTGGTTGATCGCGCCAATCGCCAGATGCGACAGCTCCCCCTTTTCGATCTGCAAAATCCAGCCTTCCGTCAAGAGCAGCGGCGCGGGCGTAATCTGCGCCGGCCGCCGGAGCAGCTTCCATTCGTTGCTGCCCGAAACATGTTCGGGGAAGTAATAGCGCGCGCAAAAAACCCGCTCCAGCACGCCGGATTTGGACTCGATTTCCCTGTCTTTGCCCAGCACCGGCATGTCGCGTTCCACCTCGTCGGCGATAAAGCCGAGGGCCATGGCCACTTCGCGCGTTTTGAGCTTTTCCTTGAGCGCCTTCGCCGGTTTGAGGGGTTTGTTCTCGCTTCTGGCTTTCAGCTTGCCGACCAGTGTGGTGTCATCATTCATCGGCGCGCTGACCGCCTCCGTCGGCGGCTGAGGGTGCTGAAAACGCTTTAAAAAGAAGGCCAAAACAACAAAACCGATCAGCACCACGGCGGCCAGCACGAAGCCGATCAGCTCCAGCGGCAGCTTTTCGCGCAAAGCCTCGATAACCAGATCGATACCTTCCATCCGTCTTTACTCCAGTGCGATAAGCTCGCGTTTTTCGTCCACTTGTTCGCCGATATTGGCATTGATCGCCGTCACCTTGCCATCCACCGGCGCAACGATGGTATGCTCCATCTTCATCGCTTCGACAATCACCAGCGGCTGGCCTTTTTTGACGGCATCGCCCAGCTGTACGCGCACCGCAACCACCTTGCCCGGCATCGGCGCCGTCAGGCGGCCTGCGGTGTCTTCCTGGGCAAACTCGGCATTCAGCGGGTCGTGCCAGACCATTTCTGCCCCGACCCCTGTATGCATTACAGTCAGGCGGTTGCCGTCGCGCAGTGCCACGGCATGAAACTCCTCGTCTTCCAACAGCGCATAAAAACCCATGTCTTCGGCAGCGGGCGCAAAACGCGCGGCAATCAAACTGCCGTCAGGCAAGGACAAGACGGGAGAATCCAGGCCGTCTTTGCAAGACAATTTGACGCTGCAATCGGACGTGCCGTCGTTGAAAACCAAAGTCTCTGTATCTGCCCCGCCAATGCGCCAGCCGCCACGATGCTGCCACGGCGATGTCGGGTCGGCCGCAGGCTTTATCCCGGCCGTTTCTGCCTCCGCGCGCAGATGCAAAACCCCCAGCGCGGCCAGTGCCAGCGTGGCATTATCCAAGCGCGGCTTTTGCGCCGGCAGCAGCACATCTGCATGACGTTCGATAAAGCGCGTATCAAGATCGGCCGCCGCAAAAGCCGGATGCGCCGCAATCGCGCGCAGGAAATTCAAATTGGTCTTGGGCCCTGCGACATGCGTATCGGCCAGCGCCGCCGAGAGGCGTTCAATCGCCTGCGCCCGATCTGCGCCATGCACAATGATTTTGGCAATCATCGGGTCGTAATGGATCGAAATCACATCGCCGTCGCCGAAGGGCGCTTCGCGCACACCGGTATCGACGCGCACGGCATCTCTTTGCAGCGGGAAGGACAAATATTGTATCTGCCCCGCGCCGGGCAGGAAATTATTTGCGGGGTCTTCGGCATAAAGCCGCACTTCGATGGCATGGCCGTTAATCGCCAGATCATCTTGCGTGAAGGGTAAATCCTGCCCTTCCGCCACGCTGATTTGCAGCGCGACCAGATCCAGCCCCGTAATCATTTCCGTGACCGGATGTTCGACCTGAAGCCGCGTATTCATTTCCATGAAATAGAAAGAACCGTCGGTATCAAGCAGGAATTCGACTGTCCCCGCACCTTCGTAGCCGATAGCCTTGGCCGCCGCCACCGCCGCCGCACCCATTTTGGCGCGGGTTTCGGGCGCAAGTCCGGGCGCGGGCGCTTCTTCGATCACCTTTTGGTGGCGCCGCTGGATGGAACAATCACGTTCAAACAAATAAACCGTATTGCCGGCGCGGTCGGCAAAGACCTGTATTTCAACGTGCCGCGGACGCGTCAGGTATTTTTCGATCAACACATGATCATCGCCAAAGGCCGCCTTGGCCTCGCGCCGCGCAGCGCCGAGGGCTTCGGCGAAATCCCCGGGCTTTTCAACCACGCGCATGCCTTTGCCGCCGCCACCGGCAGAGGCCTTGATCAGCAGCGGATAGCCGATTTTTTGCGCCTCGGCGGCCAGAAATTTTTCATCCTGATTGTCGCCGTGATAGCCCGGCACCAGCGGCACGCCTGCTTTTTCCATCAGGGCCTTGGCTTCGGATTTGCCGCCCATCGCGCGGATGGCGGCCACCGGCGGGCCGATAAAAATCAGCCCTGCTTTGGCGATGGCCTCGGCGAAATCTTCGTTTTCGGACAAAAAGCCGTATCCGGGGTGAATGGCATCCGCCCCCGTGGCTTTCGCCGCATCGATGATTTTGCCGATGTCCAGATAGCTTTCGCGCGCCGGCGGCGGGCCGATCCATACAGCGTCATCGGCCATATCGACATGCAGCGCCGCGCTGTCCGCTTCGGAATAGACTGCCACGGTGGCAATCCCCACATCGCGGCAGCTGCGCATGACGCGGCAGGCGATTTCTCCACGGTTGGCGACAAGGATTTTTTTGATCGTCACGCGGGCAGATCCTTTTGATGTAAGCACCCCAAGACTATAAAGCCTGACCCGCGGCATATCAACGGCGTAAACGCAGGACGGATGATTTAAGACGCTGAATATTATCGCCTTTTTAAACACCGTCCTTACCTGTACGCCGCGTTTCGGCTTTGTTAACAGTTTATGTATAACATAGAGCCCAAGAGGCTCGCGTTAGGACGCATGACAAGAGAGAATGGCAACATCACCCCCGCCGCGCCGGAACAACCGGCCACGTCGCGATTTTTCGATTTCGCGGCGGCGACGCAGCGCGTGCTGGACAGCTTTCCGCGTCTGAAATCCGATACCGTCTTCCTCAATCTTGAAACGCCGGGCAAAGTTTATGGCCACTGGAAAGCACGGCTGGCCGCAGCGGTTTCCGCCCACGCGCTTGACAGGCAGGCGGCGCAATCGACAGCAGAGGACAGCTCCTTCGCTTTCCAGCCACAAGGGATTCTGGGGCTGCGCAGCCTTGTTTACAAACCCGATGATAATTTTGTCGAGACCCTTTCCGTCACGGCCGCCCGCGCGCAGGCGCAGGCCTTTGCCTATCACCACGAACTGGGCCATCTGGTCGTCAAGGACGCACACGGGGCGATGCCAAAAGGCAAACCATACCCCGAAAACGCCGCCGATGGCTTTGCCACGCTGATGCATTTGCAAGAAAACAAGCATGATATTCTGCTGCCGCTGGTGAACAGCTGGGCGCGCGCCTACCGCTTCGTCGCCTCCGGTGTGCCGGTGCATATGACCTCGACCAGCATCGAAGCCATCGTCGCAGATCACGTTGCGGCGGAAAAGGACATCCCTGCGCGCGGCGCAGATATGGCCAAGGCGGCAGCAGATTACGCAGAGACCTTTGCGCCGGATGACGAAACGATCGATAACGCGCGTTATATTTACGGGCGGTTTCGCGGACGGGGCGAACTTTTCCCCATCGGCGAAGGTACACAGAAAAAACTGACCGCCTTTGCCCAGACCGCACTTGCGACCGAAGACCGCTTTGCTTTTCAGGTCGGGCTGAGCGTTTTCAGGCCGCTGCTGCATCCCGCCGGCGTCGAGATCAACGGCACCACCATCCGCCTAGACGAGCCTTTGCGGCAGGAGATGGCACAAAAATTCGAAGCCAAAGCCGCCGCCTTTGGCCTGCAAAGCCTGATTACCGAATGGCAGGAAAACGTCGACAGTCTGTGCCGCAAAGCCGCCGACCCGCGCGCGCCCACCCGAGCTGGCCCCGCCAAGCCGCTGAAACTGGCGATTGGCTGAGGCCGCGCCGTCGAAAACGGCTGTTTGCGAATATTTAACCGTTTATGTATAATATAATTTCAAAACAGGGAATCACGGGCGGCATGACGGCGGCAGGGACAGATTTTTCAAATGAAACGGTAAGCGCAGCGGTGGAGAGAAAATCGCTCTCCGGCGTTTTCAATGCCTTTACGCGCGAAACGACGCAGGCCTTCCCCGAAATTGCAGGGCATTTCGCCATCCTGAATATTCCCGAAGACATGATACATATGAGCATCGATCCCGCGAAAGCCGGATTCAACAGCCAAAAAGAACTGCAGCGATATCTGGGCGATCTGATGGTCAGCTACGAAAATGTCGGCACGTCAGTTGCGCATTTCGACGGCAAGCACAATCTCGCCCTGCTGGTCTATAACGGGCCGCATCATATGCAGATGTTCGCCGATCCGCTGCGCGATAATCTTAAAAACATCGTCGGCATCATGGATCACGAACTGGGCCATATGCTCGTCGAAGGCGCGTATTATTACAGCAACCGCCATTCACCGACTGAAATCATCTATGCCGAAACCGGTGCGGATATTTACGCGGGGCTGCGCCACCTGTCACGTTTCATGGGCAGCGCCGATGATATCGATGTTCTGGCATGGCAACGCACCAAGGCCTTGCTGGAGCACGGCGACAGCGGACATTACACCAGCTTTGGGCTTGAACGGCTGGCAGAACTCGCGCGGCTCAATGACCTCTCCGCCGTGCCGGCGCGGCAGGCGGTTGAACTGGCGGCGCGCATTGCCTCCGAAACAGCCCCGCACGAAAGCGTCGTCAAGGCTATTGTCAGCGCCCTGCCCGCCATAAGCGACAGCGATTTCCGGCACGCCTCTCCCGAAGAAGCGCTGCGCCCGATGGCAGAAAAAATCCTCTCCGGCCAGCTCAGCTATCACAGCGCCCGCACCGCCGATGCCTATATAAGCCCCTATCTGATGGAAGAAGTCATCCTGAACGGCAAAGAGCCTGTCCTGCTCAACGGCCCTTACTGGGACAAAGTACGCATTGCCCTTTTTGACATGAACGAAAAAACACAGGAACAAGGCATCCTGCACGGCATCAACGCAAAACCGAAAACACCGGGCCGCTAGCGGTTATCGCCCGCGCCGCGGATTTCGCCGCGGGACTGGCGGCTTTTTATTTTTTCGATGTTTTCCTGTGCGATGTCAGCCAGATCGACGCCGATGTCTTCGGCCAGCGCGGCCAGATACCACAGCACATCGCCCATTTCGCCCTTGATACCGGCCACCAGATCATCGCGGTTTTGATCGCCGCGCATGATCTTTTTGACTTTGTTCGCCAGCTCCCCCGCTTCGCCTGCAAGGCCGAGGGCGGAATAGACCAGATTATCCTCCGCCGGATAAATGCGGGTTTTCATGGCTTCTTTTTGATAGGCGTTGAAATCGGTCACTGGCATATTGTTATTCCTTTTTGTCTTTGCTGTCCTGTTTCTGCAGCCATTCTTCCATCGGCATGGTTTCGCTGCATATCTTTTTAAAGCTTTCCCATTCTGCCGCGCTGAGGGCAGGCGCTGCGTCTTGCGACGGCGGTACGGCTTTGGCGCGGATGACTTTTATACGCTCGGCGCTTGCCGGATGGGACGACATATATTCAAGCATCGCATGCGATTTTCCATGCTTGCCGTCGAGGCGTTCAAAAAAACCGGCGAACAACAGGGCGTTCAGCCCTGCCCGCTGGAGCACGCCAATAGCAAAATCATCCGCGACCGCTTCATCCGTGCGGCTGAAACGCATGGCGTTCATCAGGCCGGCGGCATCCATCACGCGGCTGTCACCGACCATCATCGTCATGATAAAACTAAAGCCCATATAGCGCATCATCGAGCGCATGGGGTGGTTGTAATGCACATGCCCCAGTTCATGCGCCAGCACCCCCGCAAATTCATCCATGCTGCCCACGCCATCGATCAGGCCGGAAAAAACAACAACGTAATGGCCGGGGGAGGCAAAGGCGTTCGTTTGTGCGTTCTTGACGATCACCGGCTTATAGGCAAGCGGCATTTCAAGCCCGCTTTCCAGTCGTGCACGCAGCTTTGCAAAGGCCGCCAGCCCCGCCGGCTCAACACAAACCGGATGTTTGAAATGGCTTGCCACCACCTGCCGCCCAAGGCTGTCTGCCGCGCTATCCGGCACAAAAACAGCCAGATGCGCCGCGCCGCGCGGCACGTAATGGGCCACCAGCACCACCAAAAGCGCGGCCAGCACGGCATAGGCCGCAAGCGTCCCCCATGAAGCAGACAGACTGGCGCCATGATTTTTTGCCGAGACCAGATGCGGCGCAATCGCCCGCCAGCCAGCCGCACTATCGATCAGCAGCCGCGCGTCCGGCGTATGCCGCACGCTGAGCCGTCCGGGATGCGACCTGTCATATTTATCCAGAAGGATAATATCATCAAAACGCCAGAGCACAGCCGGCGTGCCATCATCCGGCGTCAAACGCAGGGCGGTTTCCGATACGGCCAGCGTCACGGTTTTGGGCCGCGATTGAAGTCCGTCAAAAAAGCGGGCTTGCAGCGCCATCGCCGCCCTTAGCCGATGCCAAGATCGGCGTCGATGCCAAAGAGGTCGTCCAGCCCCTCGCCCGCTGCGCCACTTTCGCGCGCGGCCTGCATCATTTGCGCATCGTCCAGATCACCGCCCACCATCAGCTTGTCAGCCATAAAGCGCATGCGGCGCTGAATAACAACAGGGAAGCCAAGACCCAGCGTAAAGACGATAATCAGCAGATTGCCGAGGCGCAGTTTCAGCACGTCAAAACCCGTCGCCGTGCATTTGAAGCGGATTTTGCCCAGCGTCAGGCCGCGCATCTTCTCGCGCATCAGGGCGGCGTGATAATAGCTGCGCACCAGCATGATCCAGCCGACCGACAGAAAAATCCCGATAAAAATTGCGCCGGACATCATCTGCGTGACTTGCTCTACGTATTGAGCTTTCGAAGCGGGGTCGTTCTCGTCAAGGGTGGGCATACCCAGATAGGTCATGCCAACAATTACGCCCGTAATCACGCCTGCACCCACCACACACAAAATCAGGGTTACGATATGCGTGCGGATCAACGCTGAGACTTTGCCATCAAATTTTGCGCGCACGTTGCCGATGCCTGCACGGTTGACCATGTAGCCGTAGGTCGCAATATCCGACGCGGGGATGAGAATGCCAAAGGATATGATATTCAAAAACATCCGCCACAGCGCAAAACCGCCGAAGCGGAAGGGGCTGCCCGTCAGCCGCGCGCGAATGCCGCGCCACGTCAGGCGGTTGAGACGGTAACGCATCGCCATAAAAATCGCGACAGGGAAAAGATACAGGATAGGCAGATAAATAATCACCACCATCTGCGGCGGCAAAAAGAACGCGCCCGCATAAAGCGCGATAATAACAGGCAAAACCTTGAGGAAGCCGATAAAGAGTTCTTTTCCCGTGCCGGTATATTCAAAATGGTCGCCGCCCAGCTTGAAACAGCCCATGATATAACGGCGCAGGCGCGTCTTGCCCCAGAAACTGTAAATACCCAGCGTGATAACGGTCAAGAAAATATTCAAAAGCCAGATTTTATAGACGCTGCCCGTCTGCCCGCTGTAGCCAATCCGGTTGGCCTTGACAGTCACGCGCCCGCCCGCAACAGATTGCGCAGCTTCGGCTTGCGGTTGCGCCTCAGTGGGCTGCGGCGGTATGGCTTCGGGTGGCTGTTCCAGCGTCAGATCGGTCATATGATTATTCCCTTCAAATAAAAAAATTATGCAGCCAGCCGCGCGAGCAGGTCGCCGGCGTCGAGAGATTTGCGCAGTTCCGCCGTATCAAAACCATCACGGATCAGCTTCGCCCATGAAAGCAGCTGGATCAGCCGCGCATCGGATATGTTATAGAGGTCGAGACGTTCGGAAACCGCGCGGTCTGCGCCCTGTAAAACTTCCCACACCGCGCGCAGGTCTTCTTTGCGCACGGCCAGCACCGGGTCGCCGGGGCGGAAGCCGCTGAAATGGCTCTCGGCTCGGCCGCCGCGCAGGAAGATTTCCGAGAAAGGCTCGGACGCACCGCCGCGCAGCGCCCAGCCGGACGAGCCTGCGGTGATGGCCAGAATACCCTCGCCCTGACTGAAGCCCGTATTACCGACCACCGCATCCGATACCGAATGGCCGAGCGCCAAAACCAGCGTCGTGCCCGCCGGATGCTGCGAGAGCAAACGGCTGTGGTGGTAGTTCAATTTGATATTGCCGAAATTATCGACATAGCAGGCCGTCCCCTGCGCAATCTGCGGCAGGGCGGCGTGGTTCAGCGGTTCGCGCAAATAAGAAAGACCGGCGAGAATGTCGCCCATACGACCTTCGGCCAGCAGGCTTTCGATTTTTGTGGCGCCCAAATTTTCGGCTTGCATGGCCAGATGCGCGGCCAGCTCCGCCATCGCATCGGGAAAGAAGTCGCGGGAGCGGAATTGCGAGCCGCTATGCGGCACGTCCGTCTGAAAAAATGCAATGTCGCCGCTTTCGGCAGCCGCCTGAAAATGCGCAAGCGTATAACCCGCATTCACAGCCAGCAACGCCACGCCGCTGCGCGTCATGCCGAGCGCGATTTTCTCGCCCGAACTTTTGACGCTGACGATATTTTTGCGCGGCGCGCAATTGGTGTGGAAAATATGCCCATAGCCAAGGCGCGAGGTCAAAACCAGCTGCGCGGTCTTGAAGCCGGACGTCACCGTATCCATCCCCGGAATGGCGCCGACGTCCAGATTGGCGAAGTCGATGCGGCGTTTCATGCAGGCCGTCACCAGCGATTGATGCACCTCGTCATGCGCCAGATCGTCGCGCGGGTAGTCGGTAAGGATTTTAAGAACGGGGCGCAGACGGCCTTGCGCGTTAATCAGATCAATGGTCATTTTTTGTCTTTCGCATCAGATTTTTTTGCTGCGCCAGCTCGGCTCCGACTTGTTCAGGAAGGCACTGAGCCCCTCCTTGCCTTCGTCGGAGGCGCGCGCCTCGGCAATTTGTTCAACTGTGAATTTTATCATCTCGTCATCAATCGCACGTCCGGCGATGCCGAGAATAACATTTTTGCCGCGTCTTTGCGCCTGCGGCGCACCGTCGAGCAATGCAGTCACGACCATCTCCAGCGCCTGATCGAGCGCGCCTTTGGGGCAGACTTCGTGCACAAGCCCGATGCGTTCTGCTACATGCGCGTCAAACCGCTCCGCCGTCATAAAATAACGCCGCGCCTGACGCGGCCCGATCGCCGCCATCACATACGGCGCGATAATGCTGGGGATCAGGCCGATGCGCACTTCGGACAGGCAAAACTGCGCGCCCTCTTCGGCAATGGCGATATCGCAGCACGCCGTCAGTCCCACCCCGCCACCAAAGGCATTGCCCTGCACCAGCGCAATCGTCGGTTTGGGCAGGGTGTTGATGGTTTTGAGCAATGTGCCAAGGCGCATCGCATCTGTCACATTCTGCTGATAGGTATAATCGGCCATGCGGCGCATCCAGTTGAGATCGCCGCCCGCGGAAAAACTTTTGCCCTCGCCGCGCAGCACCACGGCGCGCACATATTTATCCTCGCCGGCCTTTTCAAAATAGCGCGTCAGCTCTCCGATCACGATTTCGTTGAAGGCATTGTGCAATTCGGGACGGTTCAGCGTGATCGTGG
>JAUXOC010000003.1 GCA_030682495.1 Alphaproteobacteria bacterium
GACAACCTTTGCGGTCCCCGCGTCGCGGGCAGCCTGACCTGGAGCTGGTAGCGCCTAGATCCGCCCGCGGATAATGCCGTCTGTGCCAAATTGCCGGAGCATCAGGTCGAGCGCGGCCAGATGGAACTGCCGGCCGCCTGATGACATGCAGTAATCGGCCAGCACCACGGGGCGGATTTCCGCATCCCACAGCGCAAAGACCGCCGCCATGACGCAGGCATCCGTATCGACGCCGCAAATGCCGATGGTGTCGAATCCGCGCAAAACCTCGATCAGCGTATCGGGCGGGCGATAGCCGTAGTGTTCGAAAACCGGCGCGCCCTCGACATAAACCGCGGGCACAATATCGACCTGCCCCGATGTCATGAATTCGTGCCAGTCCAGATGCCGCGCAAAAAGGCTGCCGGGATAATTGCGGTAGCGCAGGTAAAACAGTTTGTCCTGCGGCCATGATGTGACGAGATCGGCGATAGGGGCGATCACCGCCTCCGCGCCGTTCTTCATAAACCCTTGTTGTATATCGATAATCAGTAAAGCATCTGGCTTGTTCATAGGCCTATGCTAGACTGGCTTGACGGGTTCCGGCAATCGTTAAGATGCCGTTAAGCTTTTTGACATATAATCGGAATCAAATCAGCGCGCAGCAGCAGGTAGGTCGACATGTCCAAATTCTATAAAGATACAGATTTCGGTGCGCCGGAAAGCGCCGCCAAGGCCCATGCGGGCTATCTGGATTTTATGAACCAGAAGATCGAGGAGCGTGGTGCCAAAACGTCCGCCATCGATACCATCAATCCCAGCTCCCCGCTCGCCGGTAAAATTCTCGCCGCCCTGCACCAGCATGGCGCGCACCGCGATGGCAACATCTCGCTGACCGAAACCGCCAACGTACTGGCGACCACGGTTGCCAAGCAGGACTCTTTCTCGGCCAAGGTCAGCCATATCGAAATGATGGTCGGCCCGCATGTCAAAAAAGAAGGCGAGATGCGCGCCAACCCCGATCTGCTCAAGGCCGTTGTCGGCGATATCCTCAAAGTCACCGACCCGCCGCCGCCCGCCGCAAAGAACAAAGGCCCCGGTCTGTAATAAGCACCGCCGCCAACAAGAAACGCCGGATAATCTCCGGCGTTTTTTGTATCAAGCGGAACGTATCAGCGCCCATCAACCGCAAGCACCTTAGTATTCTTTTTAAGATAGCGCAGCGTCAGGCAAGTCACGACGATCAATCCGTAAATCACCGGCCAGGCGATGTCTTCGGTAAGCCACTGCGCAAAAGGCTCACGCTCGAATCCGATATCGACAATCACTTCAGTCACAAAAAACGCCGTGCCAATCCCCAGCAACCCTTGGTATTCGCGCTTCAGCACCGTTTTGAGCGAAAACGGCATATCCGGTTTCTGCCATTGCGAAAAGCGCGGCACAATCACCGGCGTTTTTTGACACCATTTCAAATAATCATCGCCAAAGGTTTCACTGAGGAATTTTTCTTCCGTCAGAATGATACGCTCCATGTAGACAAAAAATGCCATGGTCACAATCAGCACCAGCCACCAGACTTTTAACGACAGGACAACGCCTAGCAAAATGATAAAATTGCCAAGGTATAGCGGGTTGCGCACAACAGAATACATGCCCGTTGTGTTCAGTCGCTGCGCGCGCTGTGCTTTGGCATTGCGACCGGAGGTGCCTGCAGGTACATGCCCGACCGTATAGCCGCGCAGCGCCAAGCCGCCCAGAGACAGCAAAAAGCAGAGCAGAACCCAAATATCTTCGACAACTTCGCCCATGCGCGCTTCCATCTGCGCGGCTTCTCCAAACGCCAGCAAGAGAGGGCCGATGAAGAGCAGCGGCAGATAACTACGCCAGCGAAAAATGCGGATACCGTCTTTTACCATGATGTCGTGGAGTTTCATTTTCGTCCCCTCTTGCCTGCTTTCGGGTTTTTCCAGCTGCATCCTACGCCCGCCCAAGCTTATGTCAAGCTGCCGCTTTAGCGCATGGACGCAGTCGAAAATCCGCTTTACAATCAGGCCCATGAACGAAATCACTGCCGCAAAAGACGATACCGCCGCGCCGGTTGATCATCCCGCCAAGCCGCACAAACGGCTGCGCACGCGCGCGCTGGAAACCGGTGTGGGCATCGCAGGGTTTGGCAATGTGCTGCGCGCGTGGCGGGCGGAGGGCAACCGGCTGAAAAATGTCGCGGCCAGTCTTGGCAAAAAATTCGCCGATATGGCGGCGGGCACGATGGTATCGATGAGCTTTCGCGTGATTGCCGTCACCTGGGTCGCGGGCATTATCGGCGGCGTGTCGTCGCTCGGCATGGTTGCCCTGCTGGCCGCAGCAACAGGTGTGGCCAGCGCCACCTATAATTACGCCAAGAATTACGCCGGTGAAAAACTGCGCGGCCCGAAAGAGCAGCGCCGCGCCGCCAAAATTTTCGACAAGAAAAGATTGAAAAAATCCGGCATTTCCTTTGCCGCAGGGTTCGCCAGCGGCGGTGTCGGCCTGTGGCTGGCGCGCACTGAAATTGTGCAGGCGGCACTCGGCTGGCTGCGCGGCGTGGTCTTTCCGTCTGCCCCTTCTGCGCCCGCCGCTGCCGTGGCGGCTGCACAGGCTTTGCCGCCGGTCTCTGCTGCCGCGCCCATATCCCCTGCGCTCTCGCCTGTTTTCAGTGCGGCTCAGATATCACCGACACTAGCCGCAGGTATACCGCTGCCCGCCTTGCGCCCGACATTTCCGGCTTTTACGCTTTAAATACGAACGGTTATTCTATATCCGTCTCTTCGCGCCGCGCGGCGGCGAGTGTATCGTCGGCATCTGGCGGTGCTGTTTCCTGTTGCAAGACATCGATAATCGCCTGCGCCAGTTCTTCGGCGCAGGTCTCGGTCAGCCCGCCGGCCAGCACGTCTTCGCGCCCGCTTTCGCGGTGGTAGAAGGTCACCAGCCATGACCGCGCCGCCAAAAGCCGCGTCACCCCGCGCCCCAGATTGGAAATGCCCGTGGCAAAGCGTTCATTGAGCAGCATCAGATTTTGCGGCGCGTCAATGGCGGCGCGTACATAAACCTGCCCCACATCATGCGCCGGATGAAACACACCGCCCGCAAGGCGAATACCCGCAGACGTGACGCCAATGCGCACGCGGCGGCGGTGAATTTGCGCGCGCACAAACGGCAGCCAGATCGCCACCACCAGCGCCGCCGCCATCAGACTGCCAAGCAGCATCGTGACGCCTTCGCCGCCGATCAAACGGCCAAGATTGGTGCCGATGATTTGCAAAAACACCGTCGCGCCGCCCATGACCCCGATAAAGCGCACCGGCGGCCGCGCGGGCGTCACATCAAAAAGCGTGACGCCGGTTTTTTTGCTGACGCCGCGCAGAAAAGACGCGCGCGTGCCATAGGTAAAACTGCGCCAGAACGGCAGCGCCAGCGCCCGGTCAAGACCAAGCCGGTAAATCGCAAAGGCGAAAATGACCAGAACGGCCAAAAGCAGGATATAGAACATGGCAGAAACCTCCGGCGTCTATCATAGCCGCTGGCCTGCGTGGAAACCAATTATTTGAGAGCCAGTTTGATGCCGCCCGCCAGCACCACCGGCACATGATCGGTGCCGCCCGGCATGGCCATGATATAGGGTTTCAGCCGTCCCATGGGCGTATCGACCGACAGCCGTCCCTGACCTTCGACCGCCAGCGCCAAGAGCGGTTTGGGTCCGTGATAGCCGCCGAGGTCATTGTAGCCGGTCGGAAAAACGCCTGTCAGCGCCGTCAGCCGCACGTGGCGCGTATCGAACACTGTGTTTTCAACTGCGATAAACGTTGTGGCATCGCCATAGCTGTTGCGCGCAATATAGCCGACCTGCACATCGCGCAGCCATTTCGGCGCAGCCGCAATGTGAAATTTGGCGGAGAGACCCGGATTGACTTCGTTAAAGCGTGTATAGACGCCGCCTTCGTAATAGCCGCGGTTTTTGGTGTGATAGGATCCGATCAAAGCGCCCACTTCGGTGATTTGCACGGCGGGCGTTTTTGCAGGCGCCGTTTCGGGCGGAGCATCCTGCGCGGTGACCTGCGAAGACGCGAGCATCATCGCCGCCGCTCCCGCCGCCCCCAAAAGCGCGCGCCGCCATGCGCCTATCAGCCGTCCGGAGGACGCAGCCGTCTGTTTGTCCGAGGTTTCTGGTGCCGGAGCGTTTTGCATTTGCTGCTGTTCCTTGCCCGCGAATCTGCTGCGGCATTCTTTTGCCGTGGGAGATATTGTAGCAAAGCGCATGATTTATGTAAATAAAAGAGACGCGGGGCGCAACATGCCCCCTTATAAAACATTTAATATCAGATGGTTAATCTAGTGCGGCGGTACGCACGTCGTCTCCGCCGGTCGCGCCTTTTTCCACGGCGGCGCTGGCGGCCAGATGTGCGGCCGTATAGGTCACGGCACGGTTGCGCCCCGCCAGCTTGGCCTGACGCAGCGCGTATTCAGCCGCACGCAGCATATCGTCGGGGGATTTGTGGTGCGGCTGGATATCGGCAACGCCGATGCTGATCGTCAAAACAATATTGCTGTCGCCGATGCTGAAGGGGATGGCTTCGACCGCGATGCGGATTTTTTCGGCAACCACGCTGGCGCGGTATTCGTCGGTCGAGGGCAGGAAGAGCGCAAATTCATCGCCGCCCACACGCCCCACCACGTCACTGGTGCGCAGCTGTTCGGAAATCGTATCGGCAATCACGCGGATGGCCAGATCGCCGCCGCCGCGCCCGTGTTTGTCGTTGATTTTTTGCACACCGTCGACATTGACGCTGAGCACGGCGAGTTCCTGTTTGTGGCGGCGGGCGGAGCTGATCAGCATGCCCACGACTTTGAACAGCATGCTGCGGTTATAAAGCCCCGTCAGCGCATCGGCGGCGGCAAGGTTGTGCAAATAGGCGCGCATCTGTGACAGCTGGTTCAGCGCGGGCATCACCAGCGACATCGCCTGCCATGCCAAAAGCACAAGCATGAGGGCGTAAAGCCCATAGGACATATAAATCACGCGCTGCGTTTCCACGGTACGCGTCTGGATGAAGGCGGATACATCACCATGCCAGGCCTCGCCGACGCCCTGCTTGTTCAGCGCCGCGATTTCTTCGGCATAGCCGCGCGCATAGGCTTTTTCACCGACATTGGCATAGGCGGCATAGCTGAAAACCTTGTCGGTCAGCTGGCGCACGGGCTGCAGGTTATCCAGCCCCAGCGTGGCAAGCGGTGACCACGTCGCCATATGCATCGCAATCAGCATGCGCGGTTCGATTTGCTGCGCGGCGGCGGCAATGGCGCGCAGACGCTCGACATTGGCCGGATCGCTTTCTTTTTGATTTTGCGCAACGATAAGCGCCATCATCTGGCTGATGCGCATTTGTTGTTCGGCCATTTGCGCGACCTGCATCAGCGCCATTTGTTTTTGCCCGATATGGTGGTGCAAAAACCCCGCGCCGGTGATGGCCGAAAAAAGCAGAATGACGAGGATCAGATAGGCGCGTGTTGTCTTTTCGGGATTGACCCCTTCGTCGCCGTTATTGTTTGACTGTGCGCCGACCAACATAATCGCCCCCGTTGTTGCTTTTCCAGACTGCAGCTTGACCTTCTGCAAGCCCACCATCATACTGCGCAGCAAGCAGCGGGGCTATATATAAAAACGGCCTCTAACCCGCGCGTTTTACAAAACCCTGCTATTCGGGCAGCGGCACAAAGGCCGTGCCCTCGCCCGGCACCTTGGCAAAGCGCTGTGCGCGCCAGCCGGCTTTTGCCTCTTCCAGCCGTTCCTTTGAAGACGACACAAAATTCCAGTAAATAAACCGCGGCCCGTCCATCGCCGCACCACCCAGCAACATCAGCCGCGCGGTGCTGCATGCGCGGATATGCACGGCATCGCCGGGGCGCAGCACCAGCATTTGCTGCGGCGCATAAACCGTGCCGCCAATCTCGATCTCGCCCGATAGCGCATAGATGGCGCGCTCTTCGATATCCTGCGGCACCGGCAATACGGCTCCCGCCGCCAGATGCACATCTGCATAGAGTGTTTCCCAATCGCAGCGCACGGGTGATTGCAGCCCGAAGCCCGCACCCATGACGAGGCGCAGATCAATCCCCTCCGCTTGCAAACGCGGCAGGTCTTGCACGCCGTGATGCGCAAAATCCGGCGCGATTTCTTCAAGCGCCTTGGGCAGCGCGAGCCAGCTCTGGATACCGAACAGCGCAGAGGGCGCAGAGCGCAAGGCGGCGGGCGTGCGCTCCGAATGCACAATGCCGCTGCCGGCGGTCATGATATTGACATCACCGGCGCGGATGATTTGCTGCGTGCCGAGGGAATCGCGATGTTCGACCTCGCCGTCAAATAAATAGGTGACGGTCGAAAGGCCGATATGCGGATGCGGCAGCACATCCAGCCCGCCGCCGGTCAGAAATTCGCCCGGCCCCATCTGGTCCCAGAACACAAACGGGCCGACCATGCGGCGGCCCCGAAACGGCAGGGCGCGGCGCACTTCATAGCCGCCGATATCGCCGCTGCGCGGCACGATGACCATTTCGACGGAGTCTGGCTCGGCGGAGTCCGGCTGCGCGGCTGGCGCATCGAGCAGCGCGGCGGCATCGGTTGCAGATTTATCGGCATCGGGGCAAGGTGTCCAGCTCATCGGCTTTGGCTTTCCTCTGTAGGTGCTTATTCTTCTTTGAGCGCGCCCGCGATGGTGCTTTCGGCCTGCTGCGCGGCTTGCTGCCGGCGTTCAGGCCCGCTATAGGCTGTGAGGCGGCCGCTGCGGCGATCCGGGCCGACGTATTTTTCGGAGACGACGAATTGCCGCGGGTTTTCGACGATGCGTTCGATTTTCTTGGCCAGCGTTTTGGCGGTGAAAGGCTTGACCAGATATTCCGACACGCCGCCGTCGCGCGCGCGCTTCACGCGGTTTTCATGCCCGCTGCCCGCCGTCATGATGATGGGCACAAAGGGGTTGGGGCTGCGCCCCGACATGCGGATTTCACGCACCAGATCAATGCCGCGATCCGGCGTTTGCAACCAGTCGATGATGACAAGGTCGTGGTTGCCCTTGGTAAATTTCTCGAAGCCCTCTTCCATGCTATAGGCACTCTCCACATTGCGCTCCGGCACGCCAAACAGCTTGAGCACCGACCGAAACAGCTCGTACAGCTCCGGCGAGCTTTCAACAATCAGAATACGGACATTTTTGAAGTTATAGGCCAAGGCGGTGGGTACTCTGGTGGGCGGACACGCTTCTACAAAGTACCTGCATACGCTACGCTTTTCCAGAGGAAAGGACTGTGCAGGGAATAACCCAAATCCCGTGCCGCCGCGCGCCCTCTATCCGCCGGGCTTGGACCGGCTGACATTTTTGACGTCTGCAGAGCGTTCATTTTGCGGCAGCAATTTATCGATCAGCGCCGCCATCTGCTTTTTCTGTCCTGCCTCAAGATGCGGCGATATCTGGCGCAGCAAGCCAAGCCGTTCTGCGGTAACGGGTTCGTAAGCAGCGCGCAGGGCGGCCGTTTCAGGCCCCGGCGCCACATCACCGTCACGCCAGCCGCCCATTTCCCTGTCAATGGCGAGACCTGCGTCTTGTTGCAGTTTATTGAGTTGATCCGCCAGCGCGGCTTTCGCATCTTGGCGCAGGGCTTTTTCAACGCTGTCCAGAAAGGGGGCGCTTTCCGCGATCACCCAAAGCCGGTCGAGATCTGTCATTGTCAGGGCCCCTTCTGTTGCAAGCCGTTTAACCTTAGCAAAATATCCTGAAGATACCGTAAATGTACGCCGCCGGAGACGACGGGATTATAACAGTATCAGCGCGTTTCAGGATAATCCTGCAAATGTTCAACATACCACTGAATAGCGCGCTCATAGCCGTCAAAACCCTTCCCAGCAGCATCAAGACAGGCGCTAAAAAGTGTTTCGGCAGCGAGCTTGTCGTTTTTGCGGGAGTAATGGGAAAGAGCTAAAAATGCTTTCAGGGTCGGACAGTCCGGAAAAAGGCCGATGGCTTCTGAAAGAACAGAAATTGAGTCTTCGTATTTTAAGTTGTTCCTGAGCGTGCTGCCAAAACCCACAAAGAAAGATTTCTGTTCTTTCTCCGGTAATTTCTTCCAGCCCAAATCATAGCAGCGGCGATAGCAAGGCTCGGCCTCTTTCTCTTCCCCCAGAAAATCATGGCAGCAGGCTCTGTCATACCATGCTTCTGCATCGTTTGGATTTTGAGCCAGATGTTTTTCGAGAAGAGACAGACACGCGCGCCGGTCAGCGATATTTTTTGATCGGCTGAGTTCTCTCATTTCATTTTGCATTTTAAGTCTAAAACACTATGTAAATGGCGGAGACGGAGGGATTCGAACCCTCGATACATGTTGCCACGTATGACGATTTAGCAAACCGTTGCCTTCAGCCGCTCGGCCACGTCTCCATTTAGGCAAAGGGGGTTTTGCGCCTGCGCAAAGGCCTTTGATTGCCGCACATCATATATACAGAAAGACAAAAAGGGAAGCGTCTTGTCACCGCCCCGCGCATGCAGGGACGCAGGCGCAGAGGGCGCGGCAGGCTTTTAGAATCAATTACTTAGCGGCTACTTGGCGGCGTCTGCCGTGCCGGCGCGCAGGGCGGCGGCGACATTGGCGCGGATATTGGCGGGGCTGAGGCTGCCGAAGACCATCGAGGTGACCCCGGGCGTACCCAGCACGAAGCGGATATTTTCGCCCAGCAAATCCGCTGCCCCCGCCGCATCCTGCGCATAGCCGCCGAGGTGGCCGGAGGCGAGACCTTTTTTGACCAGCACCGCCGCGCCATATTTTTGCGCATCGGGCAGCACGGCAACTTCGTCGAGGTAGCCGACGTTATAAGCCAGCATGACACAATCCGTCAGCCGCGCGGCAAGGCAGCCGCCTTCGACGCTATAGGTCGATACGCCGAAGCTGAGAATTTTTCCCGCGTCTTTCATCCGCGCGAGCGTTTCAAGCACCGGCGTTTCCATGATGATATTCACATCGTCGCGGTTGGCATGTACCAGCACGCAATCCAGATAATCCGTGTGCAGGCGTTTCAGGCTGCGCTCCACGCTCATACGTGCGTGCTCGGCGGTGAAGATATATTCCGATGCGGCGGTGTCTGCATCAAATTCCTCCCCCGTTTTACTGACGAGGAAAAACTTGTCGCGCCGCGCGCCCAAAAGCGTACCGAGGCGTTCTTCGGCCTGACCATAGGCGGGCGCGGTATCGAGGAGGTTGATGCCCAGATCGAGCGCGAGGTCGAGGAGATCAGATGCCGCAGCATCGCTCGGTAAATCAAAACCGTCGCCGCCCGGATATTTGACGCCGCGGTTGCGTCCGAATTTGACCGTGCCAAGGCCGAGCACGCTGACGTCTTTGCCTGTCTTGCCAAAAGGGCGTTTGGGCAGCATCATATTTTGCGCCATGCCGCGCCCTCCCACGGATATCGGCCAATGTCGGCGGCGGCGAGTTTATCGGCTGGCGGTTCGGTTTTATAGACCGGCTCTATTTTACGTTCCTGCAATTTATCAAACAGGCGGTCGGCCAGCGCGGGGGCAAAGGTCAGCTTGGTCGGCCAGGCCACCATCACGCGGCCGCGTTGCTGCACAAAGGGGCCGGGCGGCAGCTGTCCGGTGTCATCATAAGGCTCGGCGCGGTCGCCCGCCCATGTCGCCCATTGTTTATCCGCCCAGTCGATATGCGGAAAGACGGCTTCCAGCTCGCGCTTGGCAAATTGCAGCGTTTCGTCTTCGGTCATCTTCGCGCCTTCTTCGGCGATATTGCCGCCGAGGTACCAGACGTAACCGTCGCGCCCGTTGGGATGCGCCGTGACCGTCAGGCGCGGTTTGGGTTTGCCGACAATGCCATGCCCGTAAAGTGCCTGCGGCAGCGGGCGCACCATGACTTGCCGCAGCGGGCGGCGCTGCGTCAGACGTTTTTCGATTTTCAGCATTTTAAAAACATCTTCGTTGCCCGCACCGGCGGTAAAGACCAGCATCTGCGCCTGCATCACAACGCCATCGACGGCGACTTGTCCGTCGGGCAGCACTTCGCTCGGTGTGCCTTTGAACAAACGTCCTTTGAGCGGTGCGGCCAAGGCAGCGACGAGAGAGCGCACATCCAGCACTTTTTCCGGCATGCTATAGACAGCGCCTTTGAATTTTTTGCCGGGCTCTTTCAGCGCATCGGGGATATCGGCCTGTTTGAGTTTTTCGGTCGCCGCATTGACCAGCTGCGCCGCGCCGAAAACCGCAAGGTCGGACAAAATCGAACCCGCCGGCCACATGATCTGGCTGTCGCTGAGATATTTGACCAGCGTCAGATCTGTTTCGCCATAGCCGCCGAGGCAGGCTTCCCACCGCTCCGGCATGCGCGCGATGGATGAGGCATGCTGCGTGACTGCCCCCTCCAGCGTATATTTCTGCCCGCCGTGGATCATGCCCTGCGACGCCAGCGTCTGCCCGCCGCCCAGCGTGTCTTTTTCGATTAAAATCGTATTGTATCCGGCGCGCTTCAGCACATTGGCCAGCCACAGTCCTGCAATGCCGCCGCCAAAAACGATGACATCGTAAAACAGCACCTCGGGCGCATCGGCGGCGGGGGCGGCAGCGGGCTGCGGCGTAAAGGCCGCGCCGAATTTGCTGGAAGGATGCTGTGGGCTGTCGTTCATTTTTTGTTTTTCTTGATCTATGCGGTAAGCAGCGCGGGCAAGTTTACTCCAGCCTGTCCGTCATGCAAGGCCGTGCGCCGCGAGGGGCGGCATTTTGATCTGTTTTCGCGGGTTGGGGCGCATTCGCGGCTATTTTCCGTCCTTGAGCTGCCTGTATCTTAACGTTGTTTTTTATTTATGTAAATGCAAAAGACGGCCGCGCCCGCGCGTGAACCCCGCACGGTAAAGGCTTTTGAAAAATTTAGAGGATTCTCCCCTTGAGGTACGTACTCTCCTCTGCGTCATACCGGCAGCATGCTTTGCATGCGAGGCATGCTGCCGGTATGACAGAGTGGGGATAGTCACCAAAATTTATTTTTACCCCGCTGCGCAAAAACGGCGGCGCGGGTGTATAAAGGATGCGGCGTCAAATCAAGACGACCGAGACAGCGCGCAGGAGCCTGCATGGCGGTTTTACCTCAAGCGACACATTCTTCTTCCGGGCCGAAGAAACTGACGCCGCGCAGCTTTGTCAAAGACGTCGCGCTCGACCCCGGCATTGTTTTCGGTGTCGCCGATGTGCTGCTTTTTGCCAAGACAAACCCTGTCGGTTTTATCGCCTGCCTGAGCGCAACCGGCATATCGGTCGGTCTCAAGACGCTGCATCTGGCACAGCCAAAATTTTTGCAAAATTATACCAGGCTTGCCGAAATTGCCGGTGACAGCCGCACCGCCCTGCGCGCAAGTGGTATGGCTCTGCTGGTCGTTGGTGGTGCCGCCGTGACGGGCGGCGCTTTTCTGCCCGCAACGGCGGGCTTTCTGCTCGCGGTAGGCAACTTCCGTCTTGCGCAGAGCCTCTCCGACGCGATGGATGCACATAAACTGCGACAGCAGAAAGAAAAGGACAAGAAAGCGGCGCTCGAATCCGGCGCGTTGATTGTCGAGGACGCACCTGCCCCCGTGGTGAAGATAAACTGGCAACAAAAGACGGCGCAGATTGCAACACTATCGGTCAAACGTCCTGATCTTTATATCAATGCAGGCTTTGCCTGCGCGGGGTTGATGGCAGGCGGCGCAGCGCTGTTTGTCCTGCCCGTTGTTGCCGTTGCTTTTGTCGTCAGTATGAAGAACATCGTGCAGAACAAGCCCGAACACATTGGTCACCCCAAAATGATGACGGCGGCGGCGGGTTTCACCTTTGCCGGCATCGGCGTTGCGGAAGGTCATGGCATGATCGCCGCCGCACATGCCATCAACGCGAGCATACTGTCCGATGCTGAGCGCCGCGTCACGCCGGGGGGTATCCGCGCGATTGGCGAAAATATTCGCGGCGGCCTGGCAAAGCTTTTACGCCTCGACAAACTGCAAAAACCGGAGCCGGTCGACCACCCCATCCCTGTGCCTTTCGATGCGCATGATCTGGGCGAAGACGCCGCGCCGACGCTGCCCGAAAACGGCAAACTGAAACAGCATTTCAACGTGCCTGTGCCCGACCACAAACCGGAACCGAAGCCGCAGCCCGCGACCGCCTTGGCAGAGGGCACGGACGTCACGCCGCCCGCCAGCGCGCAGAGCGCGCAAAACGAACCTGCCACGCAGAGCGCGCTGAATGACAACAACGCGCACAGTGCGCCGAGTAGCAACAACGACGACGCTGCGGTCAAACCCGCCCCGCCTTTCGCGCGCCGCCGTTAAACGCGCTATAGCCTGCCCGCCAGACAAACGTTCCGCGCCGGTCTTTTGGCAGCCCTTTTGTTATTTTATGTAAATACATAGCGAATTGACAGCCCGCGCCCGCAGGCCTATAGATTATGGCATTCCGCTGTTTTGATTGAGCGCGAGTCGCTTTTTATACCCTTGCCGCATCAGGCGGCCGGTTTTTGCCGTGAAAGTTTTTTAGATATGCAGACGTATAAATTCACCTATGACGTCAACCTGAAACCTGCACCGGGCAGTTTTTGCACCGGCCCGATGGAAATTATGCGGCAGATGGACGCGGCACAAAAAAAGACGCTGCGCGCCCTGCGGGAATTTTTGAAGGCCGAAGGCATCGAAAAAGACGTGACCGCCATCTCACCGCTCAGCGGCGAGATCGGGATTGCCCTGCGCTGCACCGAAGACGCCGCGCGTAAAATTTCCGCCCAAAGCTTCGTGCGCGAGATGAAGCCTTATACGCCGCCGCCGCCGAAAAAAACGGCGCCCTTTCCCAAATTCAAATTTTGATGATGCGCCAGACCGCCAAAGGATAACAGCCATGAGCAACGATGCGTCCAGAGACTTCAACGACAAAGCCAAATGCTATCTGTATTCGGTCAGCCTACGCGCCAAAGGGTCACGCGCGAAAACCGATATCACCGAAGATGTGAAGGCGATGATGCGCCGCATCCGCGAGATGGCAAAGACCGCCGCGCTGGACGGTCAGGTAAAAGTCAAAAATGACGATGGCACACTGGGCGCGCGCGGTATTTTCTTTATGCATGCCCCCGCCAAATTCGCCGCGCAGGTCCGCAAGATCGACGGCGTGCATTACGTGGAGCGTCCGTCAGAACAGCGCCCGCTCTCCGCCTCCATGAAACGCATCCCGCAAAGCAAAGCGGCGAAGCGTAACCGTTAAAAGCCTGCCTTCCGGATACCGGATCAGCGCGCGGGGTTCTTCTTTTGGCTAGCCACTCCACACATATAGCGTAAAACCGCCATGCCCGCGCAGGCGGGCATCTGGTAGCGCGTCTGCGCGTCTTATGATTGATATGACGGCCTGTCGGCCTTCCGGATGCCCGCCTGCGCGGGCATGGCGAGGGTTTTTCTTTGATCTATCTATCGGGTGAGCGGCTACACAAAAAAAAACTACCCCGCCGCCGCGCTTTAAAAATCAGCCGAACGCCGTTTTGACATGGGCGACGACGTCGTCGAAATGTGTGTCGATGATATGATGCGCGCCGGCTTCTATCAGCTCTTCGACCGGATGCGCGCCCCAAGTGACGCCGAGCGTCAGCGCCGCCGCATTGCGCCCCATACGCACATCCATCGATGTATCACCCACCATCAGCGTTTCTTGCGGGTGTTTGGAAAGCTCGCGCATCAGGCTGAGCAATTGGTCGGGGGCAGGTTTTTCCGCTTCGCCCCTGCGCTTCACATCCGTGCCGGTACGAATGCCGGAGAAAAGCTTGCCGACGCCGTGATGTTCCATCTGGTACAAAAGCGGCCCTTCGGGTTTTGACGTGACAATGCCGAGCGTATAGCCGAGGTCTTTGAGATGCACCAGCGCCTCTTTGACGCCCGAAAACAGATCGGGGATTTTATCCGGATCACCCGAGAGCGACCATTCGTCGTTAAGGCGGAAACTATCCATCAGATGTTTGATCTGCTCTTCGCGCGCCACGCCCCACATAAAATCGTGTTTTTCCGGCTCGCCATAGCCGCGTTTGATGGCGGTGACGTCCGGATAGGGCAGCTTGTTCAGCTCCGAATAAACGCGCAGCACGCGTTCATACATGCCGAAGCTGTCAAGAATAGTGCCATCGACGTCAAAGACGATAAATTGTGACATGGTTTTTCCTCAGGCCGTGCCGCCGGCTTGGGCGGGCGCTTCGGCAGCATCTTCCGCCGCGATCTCTTCGGGCAGCGGCGCAAGGCCGGGCACAAAGCGGCGCAAGAATTTCGGCCAGTCCATATTGTCGCCGGTATATTCTTCGAGGTTGCGCAGCATAAAGCCGTCACCCTCGCGCCAGACATGGCAGAAAACAAGGCCGCGCGCATTGTAATGCACGGGCGGGACAATAGTGGCCTCGATCAGATTGTCGCCGTCATGCGCTTTGCCATCGGCAAGACGGATGGCCGGATTGCGAATTTCGCCAAAGCTGTATTTGCTGTCGCACTCGACCACGAAAAAGAAATGGTGATAATTTTCGGGCAGCCCCACGGCTTCAACAGAAACCGTTTCATCATCCGGCCCGCCAAAACCCGCCTGATCTTCGCCGCTGTGATAGATTTTTTTGCTGACGTCGATAAAGGCCGCATCTTCGGGCCCCACATAGGCAAGCTGGTTAAAATCCGCGTCAAACACAAGGCAGGCGAGGTCGAGATCGTAATGCGGCGAGTCTTTGTCGCGGCCTTTGGCGTCTTCCGATTTGCTCCACTGCGTTTTCGCGCGCGCATCCGCTTCGGTCACGGGGCGGAGCAGGTAGCGAAAGGGCAGCATCAGCAAACGCGGCAACAGCATCAGCAGCCACGTACCCGCTGCCGCCGGATCGCCCGACGGGAAGGACGGCATCATTTCCGCCTTCTTCGGCAACATCGGGTCCCACGACAAACCGACGAAAAAGCGGCGGCCGGCGCCTTCGGAAATATGCAGCGGCTCGGCTTTGCCTTTGGGCAGTCCCTTGATCGTCGGCATGGGCTTATCCTTTCAATTTGGATGTCAGAAGATCGTTCACCATCGCAGGGTTCATTTTGCCGCCGGATTTTTTCATGATCTGCCCGACGAAAAAGCCGAACAGCTTGTCTTTGCCGCTGCGGTATTCGGCAACCTTGTCGGCGTTTTCGGCCAGCACTTCATCGACCAGCTTTTCAATCGCGCCGGTATCGGTGACTTGTTTGAGGCCTTTTTCTTCGACAATCGCGGCGGCGTCTTTGCCGCTTTCCCACATTTCGGCAAAGACTTCTTTGGCAATCTTGCCCGAAATCGTGTTGTCGGCGATCAGCGCGACCAGTCCGCCCAGCTGCTCTGCCCTGACGGGGCTGTCAGAGAGGTCTTTTTCGGCTTTGTTGAGCGCGCCCAGAAGCTCGTTGGTCAGCCAGTTGGCCGCGAGTTTCGGGTCGTTGCCGTTGGCGGCTTTTTCAAAAAATTCGGCGCGTTCACGCTCGCTCGTCAAAACACTCGCATCATAGGGCGACAGCCCCATGGCGATAAAACGTTTTTTCTTCGCATCCGGCAACTCGGGCAGCGTCTTTTTGATGGCTTCGATAAAATCCGGCTCCAGCGTCAGCGGCAGCAGGTCAGGGTCGGGGAAATAGCGGTAGTCATGCGCGTCTTCTTTGGAGCGCATGGAGCGGGTCGTGCCGGTTTTGGGGTCAAACAACCGCGTTTCCTGCACAATGGTGCCGCCTGCTTCGATGACGTCAACCTGACGGCGCGCTTCGGATTCAACCGCCATCTGCACAAAACGCACCGAATTCACGTTTTTAATTTCGCAGCGCGTGCCAAAAGGCGCGCCCGCGCGGCGCACCGATACGTTGACGTCGCAGCGCATGGAGCCTTCGTCCATATTGCCGTCGCAGGTGTCGAGGTAGCGCACAATGGCGCGCACCTTGGTGACATAGGCCGCGGCTTCTTCGGGCGTGCGCAGGTCTGGCTTGGAGACGATTTCCATCAGCGGGTTGCCGCTGCGGTTCAAATCGACAAAGCTTTTTTGCGGGTGCTGGTCGTGCAGAGATTTGCCGGCGTCCTGTTCCAGATGCAGGCGTTCGATGCCGATTGTCTTGACCGTGCCGTCGGGCAAATCGATTTCAATTTCGCCGTTGCCGACAATCGGCTTTTCGTACTGCGAAATCTGATAGCCTTGCGGCAGATCGGGGTAGAAATAGTTTTTGCGCTCGAAGACCGATTCAAGATTGATAACCGAATTGAGGCCAAGGCCGGTGCGTACCGCTTTTTCGACGCAGACGCTGTTGATAACCGGCAGCATGCCGGGCATGCCCGCATCAACCGGAGACACTTGCGCATTGGGCGCCGCACCGAATGCCGCCGAAGCGCCGGAAAATAATTTGGTTTCGCTGAGCACCTGAGCGTGGATTTCAAGCCCGATGACCATTTCCCAATCGCCCGTGGCGCCTTTGATAATGCCTGACATCTTTTTCTTCCCTTTATCCGTCTATACCGCTTACGCCGCCAGCAGCTGGGGCAGCGCGTCGAATTTTGCCGCCAGCTCCAGCGCGTGGCCGGCTTTGAACAGCGTTTCTTCCTCGAAAGGTTTGCCGATCAGCTGCAGCCCGAGCGGCAAGCCATCGGCGCTGAGCCCAACCGGCACGCCCATGCCCGGCATGCCCGCCATCGACGCCGGAATGGTGAAGATGTCATTGAGATACATCGTTACCGGATCTTGCGTATTTTCGCCAATCGCAAAGGCGGGCGTCGGCGCAGTCGGCGTGAGGAGCACATCGCATTTCTGATAGGCATCGATAAAATCCTGCCAGATCAGCTTGCGCACGCGGCGCGCCTGATTGTAATAGGCATCGTAATAACCCGCCGAGAGCACATAGGTGCCGATCAAGATGCGGCGTTTCACCTCGCGGCCAAAACCTTCGGCGCGGGTGTTTTCGTAGGTTTCGATCAGGTTTTCGCCCGCGCTGCGCTGGCCGAACCGCACGCCGTCATAGCGCGCGAGGTTAGACGAGCATTCTGCCGGTGCAATCACGTAATAGGTTTCGAGCGCGTATTTTGTATGCGGCAACGATACCTCGACAATTTCCGCGCCTGCGTCTTTCAGCATTTCGACGCCTTTGTCCCAGAGCGCGAGAATTTCGGCATTCGTGCCCTCGACGCGGTATTCTTTGGGCACGCCGACGCGCAGACCCTTGATGCTGCCGCCGCAAGCTGCCGCGTAATCCGGCACCGGCACGTTGACCGATGTGGAGTCTTTCGGGTCATATCCTGCCATGGAGCGCAGCAAGAGCGCGTTGTCTTCGACCGTGCGCGCAAAACTGCCCGGCTGATCGAGCGACGAGGCAAAAGCCACCACGCCAAAGCGCGAACAGCGGCCATAGGTCGGCTTGATGCCCGCAATACCGCAGAAGGCTGCCGGCTGGCGGATAGAACCGCCGGTATCGGTGCCCGTTGCGCCCATGGCGATGCGCGCGGCAACTGCCGCAGCAGAGCCGCCCGACGAGCCGCCGGGCACGAGGTCGCGATTATCACCCTTGCGTTTCCACGGGTTGATGACATTACCAAAAGCCGATGTTGTATTGGACGAGCCCATGGCGAATTCGTCAAGGTTGGCCTTGCCCATCGAAATCAGCCCGTCGGCCTTCATCTTGCCCGAGACGGTTGATTCATAGGGCGGCACAAAACCGCGCAAAATATTGCTGGCCGCTGTCGTCTGCACGCCTTCGGTGCAGAACAGATCTTTCATCGCAATCGGAATACCATCGAGCGGCAGCGCCTTGCCCGCGGCATAGCGCGCATCGGCCTCCTTCGCCTGCGCGCGTGCACTGTCAAACGTCTCGGTGATATAGCAATTCAGATGCCGCGCGGATTCGGATGCCGCGATATGCGCACCGACAAGTTCGGATGCGGTGAATTCTTTTTTCTTGAGGCCTTCGAGTGCAGCCTTGATCGTCAGATGTGTCAGTTTGGTCATTTTGTCTTTCCTATCTCGCTTGTATCCTTTGTGCTTAAGTACGCAATCACGTCTGCGGCGGACTCAAACAGGGCACCCCTTCGCCCCAGCGGCGTGTCCGGCGTTATGCTGCGCACCAGCGCCGGTTCCGAACCATCGGTTACCGGAACCAGATCGAACTCCTGAGAAGACACGACGCTGGTGAACATGCCGAAGAAATGTTTTTCAACCTTGTTCGGCACGCGGAAAACCGGCTTCAGCGGCAAACCCGCAGCATCGAAGAAATCCCATGTCCCGCTTTCAACGTCTATGCCCTCGCAATCGCGGCGCACGTCCGCGACGCTTTCGAACACCTCCAGAACGCCATCGTCGCCGTAGCCGAAAATCATCTTACTCCACCACCTTTGGCACGACGAAAAAGCCCGCCGAATGTTCCGGCGCGTTTTGCAGGATTTTTTCGGGGATGCCGCCGTCGGTCACGACGTCTGCGCGCATCGGCAATTTCATCTGCACAACCGAGGTCAGGGGCGCGACGCCCTTGGTGTCAACCGCATTCAGCTTTTCAACCATGGCGAGGATGCCCGACAGTTCACCCGCCAGCGTTTCCTTGTCTTCTTCGCTGACGCGGATGCGCGCCAGACGGGCGATTTTGCCAACCGTGTCTTTATCGATGGACATTTCCGTATTTTCCCTTATCTAGATAGTCTCTGAGCAACGGAAAAATCTAGCATGCCGGTCGTCGCAATAAAAGAACTGAGAGCCCGCCTGCCCGCCAAAACAAGGCTTTTGGGCGTGGATCACGGTGAAAAAACGCTGGGGCTGGCGCTGGCCAGCCATGATCTTTCCATCGCCACGCCGTTCAAAACCCTGAGCCGCACCACCTTTACCGAAAACGCGCGCCAGCTGGCCGAGATCTGCAAGGAATACGAAGTCGGCGGATTTCTGATCGGCCTGCCCGTGCACATGTCGGGCGCGGAGGGCAACCGCGCGGAATCTGTGCGGCATTTCGGCAATAACCTGTTGCGCGCCAAAGAGATTCTGGGGTTTGACCCCATCATCTGTTTTTGGGACGAGCGCCTCTCCACCGCCGCCATGGAGCGGTTTTTGATCGAACAGGCCGATGTCAGCCGCAAGAAACGCGGCGAAGTCATCGACAAACTCGCCGCCGCCCATATCCTGCAGGGCGCGCTGGATTTTATGAAATATAATCTGTAGCAAACAGGCCGGTTTTCGCTTTTTCGTCACACCGGCGCAGGCCGGTGTCCGGTGCGCGAAGCGCAGTCTATAGATCAAGGCCGGAAGGCCTTGATCTGGATACCGGCGCAGGCCGGTATGACGTGGATCTTGCACCCAAGAGAGGATCTCCTAATTTAATATACTGAAATTATTTGATTTACTTCAAATATTGCGTATATATCAATTTTTTACTTGCGTTTTTGATAATGTTCTGGCAGGCTGGTTTTCAGGTGAAAGGAGAGCCGATGGCCCGTGCCGAGACGTCTTATCCCGCCCGCCGCTTCCGCCCCGCCGTTTGGGGGATCGAAGCCGAAGCCCTTGCCCGCTGGCAGACCAAAGCCGCCGCCGATTATTTCCACGCCCTGCTCGCCGCCTGTTTCCTGAAATTGAAAGCCGCCCTAGACCGCTTTGCGCTGCGGGTTTTTGTCTTGTTCGCGTTTCAGCGCTTTGAAGATCGCCGAGGAGTCCTGTTCGCCCTCGCCCGCTGCCAAAACGGCATCGAGATGCGCAGTTGCCAATATCGCCCCCGGCAGCATCAGACCCAGAGCCTGCGCGGCGTCGAGCACGATGCCCATGTCCTTGCGGTGCAGCGCGGCTTTAAACCCGGGTTTGTAGTCATCGCTCAGCATGCGGTTGCCATGCACTTCGAGGATTTTGGAGCCGGCAAAACCGCCGAGCAGCGCTTGGCGCACCTTCGCGCCGTCAACGCCGCTTTTCTCGGCGAGCAGCATCGCTTCAGCGACAGCTTCGATGGTGACAGCGACAACAATCTGGTTGCAGGATTTCGCCACCTGCCCCGCACCGTTTGTGCCGACATGCACGATGTTTTTGCCCATCGCTTCAAAATACGGCAGCACGCGCGCGAAAACATCGCCTTTGCCGCCTGCCATAATCGACAGCGTACCCGCAATGGCGCCGCTCTCGCCGCCGGACACAGGGGCATCGATCATCTCGATACCTTTCTCGGCCAGACGCGCCGCGAAATCGCGCGTGGCAGCGGGAGAAATCGTGCTCATATCCACAACAACGCTGCCGGCGCGCGCACCGTGAAGGATGCCGTTCTCGCCAAAAATCACGGCCTCGACATCCGGCGTATCGGAGACACAGGTAAAAATAATATCGGCAAGGCGCGCAACATCGGCGGGGCTGTCGCAAAGCGTGATGCCAGCATCCTGCCAAATCTGCGTGCGCGACGGTTTGCGGCCATAACCAAAAACCTCAAACCCCGCCTTTTTCAAATTCAGCGCCATCGGCTGCCCCATAATGCCGGGGCCGATGAAACCGAGTTTTGCACCCGCAGATGAATTTTGTGTCATATCAAAATTTCCCTTTCTAAGGGTTCTTCAAAGCCGAGATTACAAAGGCGGCGACTGACGCCTTGCTTTTATAAACCCCCGGATAATAATTACAATCGCTGAAACTCCGGCGCACAGGCAAGCAAGAGCCGCTGATATAGAAATCCAGAACCACATTGCAAGCTCCGCAAGCCGGTGGGCATACGCCGGAAAAGCCGACAGCCACGCGAGAAAGATCGCCTGCCATATTAAGAGAAACGCCGCTGGTATCGCC
>JAUXOC010000013.1 GCA_030682495.1 Alphaproteobacteria bacterium
AGCGAGGAAACGCAGGTCAAAGACTCCCGCCCGACCGAAGACAGCGCGGCCATCCGCCGCCGCCGCGAATGCCCCAAATGCGAAGCGCGCTTTACCACGTTTGAACGCGTGCAGCTGCGCGAACTGGTGGTTTTGAAGGCCGATGGCCGCCGCGAAGCCTTTGACCGCGAAAAACTGCTGCGTTCCCTGCGTCTGTCGCTGCAAAAACGTCCGGTCGAAAGCGATGCCGTCGAACGCGCCGCCAACGACATCGTGCGCCAGCTGGAACAATCCGGCGACAGCGACATACCGACCAAGACCATCGGTGAAAAGGCGATGCAGACGCTTTCCGCGCTTGATCCCATCGCTTATGTCCGCTATGCATCCGTCTACAAAGATTTCCGCGAGGTGCGCGATTACAGCGCTTTCCTCGCCGATCTCGAAAACGTCTGCAAGAAAGCCGGAGCCGCCTGATGGCCGAAGAAGAAACTAAAAAACAGCCTTTCCGCGAGCTCAAGGTCACCAAAGTGCCCCCGCGTGCGGCGGAGCGCCCTGCTGCTGGCAAAAACAAAGGCTCGCCCAAGGCGCAAAAAACCGCCGCGCGTCTTGCTGCCGTGCAGGTTTTGTACCAGATGCGCCTCAACAACCAAGACGCGCAATCGGCCGTGCAGGAATATCTCAGCCACAGAAACGGTTTTAACCTCGATGGCGATGTTTTTGTGCCCGCCGAGGAAAATCTTTTGCGCGATATTATCTCCGGCATTCAAACGCGCTGGAGCGACGTCGATGCGATCGTCACCGCAGCCCTCGCTGCGGGCGGCAAAAGTGACGTCGAGCCGCTGCTCGATGCTGTCCTGCGCGCCGGTGCTTATGAACTGCTGGCGCATGGCGATATCGACGCGGGCATCATCATCCACGATTATCTGAACGTCACGACCGGTTTTTATGACGGGTCAGAGCCGAAGCTGGTCAACGCCATCCTCGACAAGGTGGCGAAAACCCTGCGCAGCTAAAAATCAGATTTTTTCCGCGGGCTTCTTAAATCGCCAGCAGACAATCAGCACGGCAACCAGAACCGAAAAGCAAAACGCGCCGGTGGCCGTGTAAAACAGACGGTTGTCGAGCCGCGGTATATCGTTCAGGTTGATCTTGAAGACCATTTCCATCATGCCAACGATGAAAAGGCCGGCGAAAGCGCCCGTCCACAGGTGAAATTCTTTCAGGTAACGCAGGCTTTCCGCGCGGCGCTCCGGTGCCAGCCAGTAATCGCGGTGCGGGATGCTCAGAAACCGTGCGGGCAGCTTGGTCGCCAGCGTGCCGACAGCCACAAAAGCCCCGACCACAAAAGCCAGCAGGCAGAGGTAATAAACCGCAAAACCGTCTTTGCTCATCCAGCCATTCGGCTTGCCGTCCAGATCAAAGCGGATCGCCATGCGCTCCGGCAGCTGCGGCAGGTAATGGTCCAGCTGGAACAGCGCGGCGGCAAAACAGCCAAGGCAGATCAAAATGGCAAAAATCGGCATGTTGAAAATCCTTAAAAACAAAGAGCGGACGCAAATCGGCAGTATGTAAAGATTCTGACGCAAATGATCCCCTCCCGTCAACTTTATCCGGCAGGTGGGTGCCAATCGGTTGATAACGCAGGGAAGCGCCCAAGCCGCCGCCACGCCGTCCGGACCGGTTTCATATGGTTTCAAATGGTTTCAGAAACGCGGATAAAAGCTTAGCGGCTGTTCTGCCGCATAAAATCTTCGGCGGCATCGTTGATGTCAAAGGGGGTGATGGTCATCAAATCGTCGCGGCTGGGGTTTTCTTTTTGCGCGACGCGGTTGGCGACACGCTCCAGCGTTTCTTCAAAAATATTGCCGACGAACCGCGCATTGCCAAAGCTCTTGGCATATTTGCCGGGCGCGGCACGCATGATTTTTTCCAGCACCGTCTTGCTGCCTTCGGCAAGGACATAGTGCCTGTCGTTGGCGATTTTTTCAAAAATCTGCACCAGCTCTTCGGTTGAAAAATTGGGGAAGTGCAGCACTTCGCGGAAGCGGGATTTAAGCCCGGGGTTGAAACTCAGAAAGCTTCTCATCTCGTCCGGATATCCGGCGACGATGACCATGAACTTGCCTTTGTTCTTGTCCATCTGCATCAGCAGCGTGGTGATCGCGGTCATGGAGGCGCTGTTCTCCGGCCCGCGCTGCCCGATATGCGAAATCAGCGCATAGGCTTCGTCGATAAACAGGATGCCGCCAATCGCGCTTTGCACGGCGGCTTCGATTTTGGGGCCGGTGGTGCCGATAAATTCACCCACCAGCTCCGCGCCGGAAGCTTCGACAATATGCCCCATTTTTAAAATGCCGGTGGCGGCCAAAATCGCGCCGATGCGCTGCGCCACCATGGTTTTCCCCGTGCCGGGGTTGCCGGTGAAAACAAGATGCAGGTTGAAATTGTCAACGCTGGGCAGGTCGTTTTTCTTGCGCATCTCTTCGAGCGCGCGGCGGTTCAGCAATGTTTTGACCTGCTTCTTGACGTCATCAAGGCCGATCATATTGTCGATCAGCGACAGGGGGGCTGCTTTGCTGACGTAGGATAGCGGCTTGTTCGGCATCTTGGGTGGCTTGCCCTTGGCAATCGAATCCCGCGCCCAGTCGAGCAGGAAGGTGGCGCCTTCCACATTCTGTACGGCGGCATGCGAAAACCATGCGGTCGCCAGCTCCATATTGACTTTGAGGTAGGCATCGCCGAATAAAACCGCACGGCCGAAATCGCAGGCCATATAGGGGGCTTCATTTTGGGCGCGGCGAATGTTGTTGGTGATTTCGGCGCGGATTTCGGGCGGCGTATCGCTCTGGATCTCGGCCAGGGTGCGCGGCATCAACTCATTTATTTCAGCCGTTGTCAGCGGCGTGACGATAACGGGCGGGCTGGCGGGTTCTTCTACGGGCGGTTTTTTCTTTTCGCTTTTCGGCGTTGCGTCCGTGCGGGTGGCAGGCGCATCATCGTCATCGTCGCCCGCATGCCAGCCGAAGGTTTTGCCAAAAAATTTGTAGCACAAAATGCCTGTCATCAACAAAGCGAAGGCGTAGAGCGCCAGCAGTCGCGGCAAACTGTCAGGGTCTTCGGCGACAAGATATCCGGAGAGGATCAGTGCGAAAAAACCGATGATGTATAACGTTGTGTTCATGTGCCCTCTTAAAGCCGCGCAAGCCCTGCTTTCAGGTCGGCGCGAATGTCTTCGACGTCTTCAAGCCCGATGTGCAGGCGCAGCGAGAAGCCTTCTTCCGTCCATGTCTCGGCGGTGCGGATGGGTTTGGGCTGTTCGGGGAAGAGCAGCGATTCAAATCCGCCCCAGCTGAAACCGAGGTTGAAAATCTCCATGCCGTCCAGCATCGCGGCGATTTTTTCGCGGTCCGTCTGGTGCAAAATAATGCCGAAGGTGCCCGATGATCCTTTATAATATTTTTTCCAGTTCTCATGTCCCGGGCAAGACGGCAGGGCAGGGTGATGCACGCGCTTCACCTGCGGCTGCGCCGAAAGCCATGTGGCGATATCAAGCGCGTTTTTCTGGTGTTGTTGCAAGCGTACATTAAGCGTGCGCAGGCCGCGCAGACCGAGGTATAGCTCTTCCGAACCGCCGCACAGGCCGAGCATCAGCGCCGCGCGCTTTACTTGCGGCCATGCTTCTTCGTTCGTCGACACAACACCCAGCATCACGTCGGAGTGGCCGGAGATATATTTCGTTGCCGACATAACCGAGACATCGATGCCGAAGGCGAGAGGCTGGAAAAACAGCGGCGTCGCCCAGCTGTTGTCGATGGCGGTTTTGATACCGGCTTTTTGCGCGGCGGCGGTGATCGCGCCGATGTCCTGCACCTCGAAAGTCAGCGATCCGGGCGCTTCCATGAAAACAAGTTTCGTATTCGGGCGGAACAGTTTTTGAATCTCCGCGCCCATCATCGGCGGGTAATATTCGACGTCAACGCCAAAGCGGCGCAAAATCTCCTCGCACGACTTGCGGCTGGGGCCATAGCAGTTGTCGGTCATCAGGATATGGTCGCCGGCCTCGGTAAAGGCCATCAGCGCGGTCAAAATGGCGGAGAGGCCGGAGCAGGTGGCCACGCTGCGGTGCGCGCCTTCAATCGCGGCGATGCCTTCTTCGAAAGCGGCGGTGGAGGGTGTGCCCGCGCGGCCGTAGGAATAGGGCACGTTCGGCACTTTTTCAAATTCCGCATAGGTGCGAAACACGATGGTCGACATGCGGTGCGGCGGCACGTTGACGGCGCCGTGATATTCATCGGGCTTGGACCCTGCGTGCGTCAGCAGTGTTTCAAAACGTTTGGATTGGCTCATGGTGTGTAACCCTGTTTTTTAGGAAGGTTTTCATCTGCGCCCCATTCGCTCCACGACCCGTCATAGACGGCGGCATCGGTATGACCGATTTCATGCAGGGCAAGGGCAACGACGCAGGCGGTCACGCCGCTGCCGCAGGTGCAGGCGGCGGGACGCGTCAGGTCGATATTCTTTTCAGCCAGAATAGCTTTAATTTCGGCAGGGCTGCGCAAAAGGCCGCTGTCGTCGTTAACAAACTCCGGAAATGGCATGCTGTACGATCCGGGCACATGGCCGCTTTGCATGCCGGGGCGCGGCTCTGCCATATCGCCGCTATAACGCCGCGCATCGCGGGCATCGAGCAAGGTGAAGGTTTTTGCGGTGATGTTTTCAAGGATATCACCTTGCAATTTCAGCAGCGCGGGGTTGAACGCCGCCGTGAAATTTCCGGCGACGGCGGGCGGCAGGCTGTCGGGCTTGGGCGTGACGGGCAGACCTGCGCCGACCCAGGCAGGCAGGCCGCCATTGAGGATACGCACATTGTCATGCCCGAACAGGCGGAACATCCACCATGCCCGCGCCGCAGCCATATGCATGCCCGCGCGGTCATAGATAATAACGGTATCGCCGTTTGAAATGCCGAGGGCGGAGACTTTCTGCGCAAAGACGTCGGCGGAGGGCACGGTATGCGAAAGCGGTGCGGCGGGGTCGGCGATATCGTCAATGTCAAAATCGCGCGCCTCGGCAATACGCACCGGCAGCGGCGGCAGGCTATAACTGGCATCGATGATTTTGGTGGTCGTCGCGGTCATGATTTTTTGCAGATCGGACGCGGAAATCAGGGCGGATTGTGTCATGGGGTAACAACCTCTCTAAAAAATGTCGGGCGACTATCCCTTTGAAACAGAGTTTTTCTTTTCGTCATTCCGGCGCAGGCCGGAATCCAGTTCAAGGCTGTAAGCCTTGATGTATAAACGGCGCTTCGCGCACTGGATACCGGCCTGCGCCGGTATGACATCGTGCTTGCTTCAAAAAGGCTATCACCAAAAAGGGTGCGTGTCATTCCGTGCATCAGGCATCCTTATCCAGCCAGCGCTGGCGAATGTCGTTGTGGTGGCGCGCGAACCAGTGCATCAAAAGCGCGGCGGGCGCGTTCATGATACCGCCTTGGTCAAGCAGGGCAAAGGCTTCGCTGACGGGCAGCAGATGGGTTTTAATCTCTTCGCCTTCGTCTTCAAGTCCGAAAAATCCGCTGGCGGCATCGGCATCGATGCGGCCGATGTAAAGATGGAATTCTTCGGCAAGGCAGCCCGCGCTGGTATAACATTTGGCGACAAATTCAAGATCGCCGATCTCTGCGCCGGTTTCTTCCAGTGCTTCGCGGCGTGCGGCGTCTTCGACACTCTCGCCTTCGTCAACGGCTCCTGCGGCGACTTCGTAGAGAAAAGGATCGTCGCAGCCCGCCAGCATCGCGCCCAGACGGAATTGCTGGTTGAGCAAAATACGGTCGCTTTCCGGTGCGTACAAAAGAACGGCGGCGATTTTCTTGCAATGCATGACCTCGCGCGTCATTTCGGCGGCATAACCGTCGTGGCGCAGGCTTTTGGGTTGGCAGGTAACGGTCTCGAGCCGGTGATAGCCGTCAAATTCGACCTTGCGGCTGATGATGCGTGCCGCGTCGTTTTGTAAGATGCGTGCAGTGTCGTTTTCGGAGCCGCATGCCGCGTTATTGTGAGAAGTGCCTGTCATCTGTTCCCTCTGTGCTTTTTTACTAGGCGTTATGGTGTATGGAGTGTAGCTTGCAGGCCTGCGGCGTTCAAGCACGAGACGCAACTTTTATCCATATATATCAAAATCTTGCGCCTGCTGTGCAGGGTTTGTCTCTGCTGCATCGTGTCAGAAGGCAGACACGGCATAAAGCTTGCAAATCAAAGCCCCCGTGCCGGGGCGGATACAAAGCCCCCGTGCAGGGGCAAATACAAAAGCCCCCGTGCAGGGGCAGATACAGCGGAGAGCAGGATTGTGAAAAAGAAAAAACTATGGATGGCAGCGCTTCTTTTGTGCATCGCAGCAGCAGGCGGCCATTATTATTTCAAATCACGCGCGGCAGATGCCACGGCCTCGGCGGTCTCTACGGTGCTGAAGGTAGATCGTGGCACTATCGAAGATCTCGTCACGTCGCAAGGCAAGCTGGAGCCGAAGGAATATGTCGATGTCGGCGTGCAGGTATCGGGCCAGCTGGAAAAAATTCACGTCGATCTCGGTGATACGGTCAAAGCCGGCGATCTGATTGCGGAGATTGACCCGCAGCTCTACGAATCCAAAGTGCAGTCGGGCGAGGCGAAGGTCAAAACCCTCACGGCGCAGATCGCGCAGCAGCAGGCCGAGATTAAACTCGCCGGACAGCAGCATGCGCGTAACGAACAGCTGGTCACAAACGGCGCCATCAGCCGCGAAGCCTTTGACACGACCGAAACCGCTCTGCTGATCGCCCGCGCGCGGCTGGATGCGCTGAATGCGCAGATGGAAGAAGCGCAATCGACGCTGGACGGCGACAAGGCCAATCTGGGCTATACCAAAATCTATGCGCCGATGGACGGCACGGTCGTTGTCAAGGACGTGCGCGAAGGCCAGACGCTGAATGCGACGCAATCCGCGCCAACGGTGGTGCAGCTGGCCAATCTCGATACCATGACCGTGCGCGCGCAGGTGGCCGAAGCGGATGTCATGCGGCTGAAGCCCGGGCTGGAGGTTTATTTTACCACCATGGGATCGCAAGGCCGCCGCTGGACCGGCAACGTGCGCCAGATTTTACCCTCGCCCGAGGTGATTAACGATGTGGTGCTGTATAACGTGCTGGTCGATGTCGATAACCGCGACCGCCGGTTGATGACAGGCATGAGCACGCAGATGTTTTTTGTACTCGGCCGCGCGAAAGATGTCGTGCTGATGCCGGTTGCCGCACTCGGCAAACGCGTGGCAGCGCAGGATAACGAGACGGGACAGGCCTATGAAGTGCGCAAGATTGCCGCCGGCGGCGTGCCGCAGGCCACCATTGTGCATATCGGGCTGATGAGCCGCACACTGGCGGAAGTGCGCACTGGGCTTGCCGAAGGGGATAGTGTTGCCGCGGCAACCGCCCTGCTGCCCGCCAATGCCGGAAACGCGCCGCGCGGGATGCGTGGCGGCATGCCGCGGTTGTGAAAGGCACAGGCATGAACGTCCTTATCGACATCCACGATGTGGCGCGCCATTACCAGAGCGGCGATACAACCGTGCGCGCGCTCGATGGTCTGTCGCTGCAAATAGGTGCGGGCGAATTTGTCGCCATCATGGGGCAATCGGGGTCGGGCAAATCAACGCTGATGAATATTCTGGGCTGTCTTGACCGCCCCACGGGCGGCTATTACCGCATTCATGGCACCAATGTTGCGGGGCTGGACAGCGATGCGCTGGCGGCTTTGCGCCGCCGCACGTTTGGTTTTGTGTTCCAGCGGTATAACCTGCTCTCGACCGCCACGGCGGAAGAAAACGTCGCCATCCCCGGCCTCTACGAAGGTCTGCCGCGCGCCAAACGCCAGAGCCGCGCGCGTGAGCTGCTGACGCGTCTGGGACTTGGCGACCGTGCCGATCACCGTCCGTCACAGCTGTCGGGTGGGCAGCAGCAGCGTGTCGCCATTGCCCGTGCGCTGATGAACGACCCGCCGGTTATTCTGGCCGATGAACCCACCGGCGCGCTGGATAGCCGCAGCGGCGAAGACGTGATGAACCTGCTCAAATCCCTGCATGCCGAAGGGCGCACGATTATCCTGATTACCCACGATGAAAACGTGGCCGCGCATGCGCACCGCATCATCCGCCTCCATGACGGCAAAATTACCGAAGACAACGGCACGTCCGCGCAAAAAGCATCCTCCGCCCCGCGCGCGCAGGGTGAAGGTGCAGGGCTTTTGGCAGATGCCGCGGAATCTTTTGTGACCGCGCTCAGGGCACTGCGGGTGAATATGTTCCGCACCGCGCTGACGCTGCTGGGGATCATCATCGGCGTGGCGGCGGTTGTCACCATGATGGCGGTCGGCAATGGCAGCAAGCAAAAAGTGCTGGATCAGATCAGCGCGCTTGGCACCAATGTGCTGTCGATCCGCCCCGGCGTGGCGGGTTTTCGCGGCAGCGGCGATATGGCGACCCTGACGCCGGAAGATGCGGCGGCCGTCGCGGGTCTCGGCAACCTCGAAGTTGTCGTGCCGGAGCGCAGCGGGCGGTCTACGTTGCGCTATGGCAGTCTGGATTACGCAACCTCGGTCTCCGGCGTCGGTGTCGGTATGCCGGTGGTGCGCGACTGGCCGCTGGGGCGCGGCACGTTTTTTAACGAACGCGATATGGCGGCGAATGCGGCGGTGATTGTGCTGGGCAAGACCGTTGCCGGAACGCTGTTTCCCTATGGCGAAGATCCGATTGGCAAATATGTGCTGGTGCGCAATATCCCCTTTGAAGTCATCGGCGTCATGGCCGAAAAAGGCGCGATGCCCTGGGGCGGCGATCAGGACGATGCGGCTTTCGTGCCGCTCACCACAGGGCTTGTCAGACTGTTCGGCCAGAACTATGTCAGTAACATCACGGTCAAGGTTGCCGATATCGATCTGATCGACGCCACGCAGGCCGAAATATCCCAATTGCTCATCACCCGCCACCGGACGGAGGATTTTATGATCCGCAATACCGCCTCCATCATGGAAATGGCGACGGCGACACAAAACACGCTGACGGTTCTGTTGGGCGCGGTGGCGGCGATTTCGTTGCTGGTCGGCGGCATTGGCGTTATGAATATTATGCTGGTGAGCGTGACCGAACGCACGCGCGAAATCGGCATCCGCATGGCCACCGGCGCGCGCATGCGCGACATCATGCTGCAGTTCAATATCGAAGCGGCGGTGGTCTGCATCATCGGCGGGCTTTTGGGCCTTGCGCTCGGCTTTGGCGCGGGGTTCGGGATTTCGCTGCTGGATGTTTCGGTGGTGTTTTCGGCAGCACCGGCCATACTGGCCTTTTCCTCGGCGGTGCTGACGGGTATCCTGTTCGGGTATCTGCCGGCGCGCAAGGCGGCAAGGCTTGATCCTGTCGTTGCACTTGCAACGGAATAAGATACAGACAGAGGGAACGACAATGAAAAAAACAAAAACAAATACCATTGCCGCGCTGGGCATGGTCGCCTTTCTGGGCGCCTGCCAGCTGACGCCGGATTATGCCGAGCCGCAGGTCAAATTGCCTGAAAGCTGGCGCGAAGAAACCGCCAAGACTGCCGCCGCGCAGGAAAAAATCGATGCGCAGTGGTGGAAAGGATTCAAGAACAATGAACTGAATACGCTGATGGCCGCAGCACTGGAAGGCAATACCGATCTGCGCGCGGCGCTGGCGCGTATCGATCAGGCGCGCGCGGCGACCAGAATCGCAGGCGCACCGCTTTTGCCGTCTGTCGATGCCAGCGCAGGCACAGGCTGGACGCGCACCAATCCGTCCAGCGGCACGACGACATCACAAAACAGCGGCCGCGCGGGCGTATCGGTCGGTTATGAAGTCGATCTGTTCGGCCGCAACCGCGCCGGTTTGAATGCCGCCGAAGCGGGCCTGCGCCGCAGCGTCTATGACAGGGACGCGCTGGAGCTGGTCGTAAAAGGCGACGTCGCACAGGGCTATTTCGTTATTCTCAACCTGCGCGAACGTATGGAGATCGCCCGCAACAACCTTGAAAACTCGCGTCAGGTGCTGCGCATTGTCGAAGCGCGCTTCAACGCGGGTACGGCATCAGCACTGGATGTGTCGCGCCAGAAAAGCTCCCTTGCCTCTGCCGAAGCGGCGATGACCGCGCTCGGCAATCAGGCGCGCGCGGCGGAAAATGCGCTGTCGATCTTGCTTGGCGAAGCGCCGCGCGATCTCAAGATCAAATCCGCCAGCCTGCGCACGGTGACGATCCCGCGCATTCCGGTCTCGCAGCCCTCCGCCGTGGTCGCGCAGCGGCCGGATATTCGTGCCGCCGAAGAATCGCTGGTCGCGGCCAATGCGGATATCGGCGCGGCGCGCGCGGCTTTCTTTCCGGTTTTGAATCTGGGTGTGGATACGACGGTCGCGCTCTCGCCGCTGTCCAGTCCGGCATCGGTCGCCCTCGCGCTGGCCGCCAGTGCGGCGGCGCCGATCTTCAAGGGCGGACAGCTGCAAGGCGGCGTTGACCGCGCCCGCGCACGGCAAACGGAACTGGCCGAGAATTACCGCAAGACGGTGATCACCTCGATGCGTGAAGTCGAAGACGCGCTTTCTGCCGCCAAAGCCGCGCGGCAGCGTGAAGTCTCTCTCGCAACCGCGATGGAAGAAGCGCGCAAAGCCTATAGCCTCTCGCGCGATCTCTACGAAGCCGGCGCCATCGATTTCCAGACCATGCTGGATGCGGAGCGCACCAAACTCAGCGCCGAAGACAGCCATGCCAGCGTGCGCCTTGAACTGCTCTCTGCGGCGGTGGATTTGTATAAGTCCCTCGGCGGCGGCTGGGGCACAGCCGCGCCCAAAAGATAACGTCGGCGGCTGGAGCGCAGCCGCGCCCAAGCGTTAGTCTTTGGATATCTGGATTCCGGCCTGCGCCGGAATGACGGAAAAATAAAATGTAAAGCCTACATCCCGCGATACAAAAATCCGTAATTGCTGAGAAAGGAATTCAGCGAATGCGGGTTTTGTTTTTCGAGGGCGCGGAAGACGGCTTCGGGGATGTTGATGTTGCAGACGGCTTCGATTTCCTTGAACGACGGCGCGCTATTGGCCTCGAGGATGCGGTAGCCGTCGGCATCGAACAAAAGATCAATACCCGCAATATCCAGCTGCAAGGTGGCCGCGGTGTCGATGGCCAGTTTTTGCATGTCGCGCGGCGCCTCGAACGGTGTCATGGTCATGTCCTGTTCGGCATTTGATTTGAACAGCCCGCCATCGCTGCGGCGCTCCACCGCGGCAATCACTTCGCCGAAGCAGACGATCAACCGCGCATCGCGGCCATGGCTGGCGCGGATATATTCCTGAAAGATAAACTCGGAGCCGCTCGCCGCCTGATCGATCAGGCCGGCAAGGTCGTTGAAGCGTTCGCGGGTTTCGCACAGCATCACGCCGCTGCCGCGGTTGCCGCGCAGCGTCTTGACGACGATGGGGAAGCCGATTTCACGTTCGACAAAATCGATATCAACAGGGAATTTGGCCAGAATGGTTTTGGGTACGGGCAGGTTTTTTGCGGCCAGAATTTGCTGCGTCAGCATTTTATCGGCGGCGGCTTCCATACCGGGCGGGGCGTTGACGATGCGGATGCCCTGATGTTCCATGTGGCGCAAAACGGCCAGCATGAAATAGGTGGTTTCCGAGCCGGTGCGCGAGATAATGAAATCCGGCTTCTCCAGCGGCTTGCCCTCGTAAACGGCCGACCAGTTGCTGTCTTTGTCAACGACAAGGTCGAAGTTTTGCGGCTTCAGGACGGCAAGTTCAATCTCCATACGCGCGGCGGTTTCCACGAACTGCCGCACGGCATAGGCGCCGGGGTAATCCGAATGGGGATCCGCGTGAAAAAAAATCCAGCAGCGCATGATGTTGTCCTTTCGTCGCTCGTTTTTTAAAAGCGGAAGCGCCGGTAGAAATCCGGCGCTTCCGCTTTTATCCGTAGATCTGTTTAGCGCAGCAGGCTTTCCCAGATGCGGCCGTAAGCTTGCACCACTTCGGCGGGGCAGGCGAAGGACACATAGGTATGCGCTGTTTCGGGAATGTTAAATTCCGGTGCGCTGCGGATATCGTCCGACAAATAGGTGACGGTATCTTTGTGCGTCGGAATCTGGCCGGAGAATTCGGCATAGGCGGCCTGGTTCTTCGGGTCCATCACGAAGGCGATGAATTTTGCCGCCGCTTCGGTGTTTTGTGCGTTGGCAGGGATGGCAAGGCTGTCCATCCACAGCTCGACGCCCTCGACCGGATAGATGTATTTCAGGTCGGGGTTTTCCTGACGGGCGGTATAAACGTCGCCGCTCCAGGCCATCTGCATGCCGACTTCACCGGCGGCCATGCGCTCGAAATAGCCGGTCGAGCCATAGACTTTTACTTGCGGCTTTTGACCGACCAGCAGGTCTTGCAGCGCCTTCAGCGTGTCGTCGCTGCCGTCGCAGTTCTTGCGGCCGAGGGCGATAGAGGCCAGCGCCATCACGGTCGATGTGTCATCCAGAACGCCCAGGCTCGGCGTTTCGCCGTTGGGGCGATCAAAGAACTGGCTCCAGCTGGTGATGTTCTCGCTGACCATTTTGGTATTCACGGCGATGCCGGTCGTGCCATAGAACAGCGGCATGGCGTACTTGTACCCGGGGTCATAGACCGGCTCTTTGATGGTGTCGGCCAGCTTTTCGCCAAGCGTGCTGATGTCTGCCGGCAGGGATTGCAGCAGGTTTTCTTCCAGCAGCAGCGGTATATAGTTGCCCGAGGGTACGACGATGTCATAGCGCGCGCCGGATTTCAGCTTGGCCAGCAGCGCATCGTTGCTGGAATAAATTTCGGTAATGACCTTGATGCCGGTTTCTTTCTGGAATTTTTTGAACAGGTCGTTGTCGGCATAGGTATCCCATGTATAGACGTAGAGTTTAGGGCCGCTGTTTTGCGCAGCCATAAACACACCGCCAGCCAAAAGGCCGAGGACAAGGATAATCGCAATAAGGCCGGAAGGTTTAATATTCATGGTCAGATCACTTTCTTTCGGTTGATGACATAGGACAAAAGGACGATAAAAATAGAAACGGCCAGCAGCATCGATGCGGCGGCGTTGATCTCGGGCGTGATGCCGCGCTTGACCTTGCTGTAAATTTCGACCGGCAGCGTCGTGGCGCCGGGCGGCGCGACCATCAAGGTAATAATAAAATCATCCAGCGAAGTGATAAAGGCCAAAAGCGCGCCTGAAAAAATGCCGGGCGCCAAAAGCGGCAGCGTGACATGGCGAAACGCCTGCCATTCATCGGCGTAGAGGTCTTTTGCCGCCTCCAGCATGCTTTTGGGGATGGTGGTGATGCGCGCGCGTATGGGCGCATAGGCAAAGGGAATGCAAAAAACAACATGCGCAATCAGCACATTGCCAAGGCCGAGGCGCAGGTTGAGCGCGCCGAAAAAGGCCATGGTGGTCACGGCAATCACAATTTCGGGCACCAGCAGGGGCAGCGCCATCATGGTATAGGACGCATTTTTCAGCGGCCGCGGCACACCGTCCCCATGCAGCGCCAGTGCGGCGCACAGGGCAATGACCGTGCCGATGGTGGTTGCGCCCACCGCGACGATCATCGAATTGATGGCGGCGCGCTGCAAATCCGAATTACCAAGCGCGCGCGGATACCAGTCGAAACTGAATCCTTCCCAGACGGTAATCATCCGCCCGCTGTTGAACGAGAAAATAATCACGGCCAAAATCGGCAAATACAAAAACGCAATGCCGAGAAAGGTGATGGCGCCGAAGCCGGGCATGTTTTTCGCCTGCGTGCTCATCCGACCACGCCTTTCAGCCCTTGGCCGCGGCGCGCGATCAGGATCAGGCCGATCATGACAAAAGTAATCAGGATGGCCGAAATCGCCGCGCCGAACGGCCAGTTACGCCCCATGCCGAACTGGTTTTCGATCAGGTTACCGAGCATCATCTGCTTGCCGCCGCCGAGCAGGTCTGCCGCAAGGAAAGAGCCGACGGTCGGGATAAACACAAGGATCACGCCGCCGATCAGGCCGGGCATGGCCGCGGGCAGCACGACGTGCCACAAAATGCGCAGGCGCGTGGCATAAAGGTCCTGCGCCGCTTCGACCAGCCGCCAGTCCATCCGCTCCAGACTGGAATAGATCGGCAAAATCATAAACGGCAGATAGCTGTACACAAGCCCGAGCCCGACGGCGAAGGGGGTATACAAAAGATCCAGCGGCGCATCGATCAGCCCCGCTTTTTCCAGCCCCGTATTGACGATACCGTTGCCGCGCAAAATCAAAATCCAGGCATAGGTGCGGATCAAAAGATTCGTCCAGAACGGGATGGTGACAAGGATCATCCAGAAATCGCGCTGCTGCGCCGGCCGCGTCGCCATAAACCACGCCATCGGAAAGCCGATCAGCACACAGATAAACGTCGCCAGCACCGCCATTTTGGTGGAGCTATAGATAATCTGCAGATAGCGCATATCCCAATGCATATTGCCGTCAAGATCGGGCGAATAGAAAAACCGCAGGTATCCGGCCAGCGAGAAAGCGGGCTTCACCCCGCCCAGCGGGTTGGCCTGCATAAAGGAATAGGCGAGGGCGATGCACATCGGCGCCATAAAGAAAACCGTCATCACCGCCAGAAACGGCAGCAACAGTTTTGTGCCGGAAGACAGCCGCATCACGGCGCGCACCGGATCAGCATGTCCGGCAGCACCGCCACGCGCACGCGGTCATCGACATTCACGGGCAGTTTTTCGTGGTCGGCAACCGTGACAGTCTCGCCGCTGTCGAGCGTGACCTGATAATACGTCACTGCGCCGTGATAGGAGAGCGCGTGCAGGCGGCCACCCAGCACGGGGCCGTCTGTTTCCGGTTTTTGTCCGTCGCGGACCAGCAGCGTGGCGTCTTCGGGACGGAAACCGATATGGACGTCTTCGGCAAGGCCAAGGCTGCCCGCGCTGACAAAATTGCAAATGCCGATAAAATCGGCGACATAGCGCGACACGGGGCGGTGGTAAATTTCCTGCGGCGTGCCCAGTTGGCCGATGCGTCCGCGTTCCATCACTGCGATGCGGTCGGACATCGACAGCGCTTCTTCCTGATCGTGGGTGACGAAAATAAACGTAATTTCGGTTTCGCGCTGCAAACGCTTCAGTTCGATCTGCATTTCCTTGCGCAGTTTATAGTCAAGCGCGGAGAGGGATTCATCGAGCAACAAAATCTTGGGGCGGTTGACCAGTGCGCGCGCCAGCGCCACACGCTGCTGCTGCCCGCCGGACAGTTCGGACGGATAGCGCGCACCAAATCCCTGCATGCGCATCAAATCCAAGACTTCGTTGGCGGCTTTTTCGATATCGGCGGGGTCTTTGCCCTGCATGCGCATGCCGAAACCGATATTCTCGGCAACCGTCATATGCGGAAAGAGGGCATAGCTTTGAAAGACCGTATTCACGGGGCGCTTGTTCGCGGGCAGCGGCGCAATGTCGGCGCCATCGAGCAGGATGCAGCCGCTATCACAGCTCTCCAGCCCCGCCACAAGGCGCAGCAGCGTCGTCTTGCCGCAGCCCGACGGGCCGAGCAGCGTGAAAAATTCGTTTTCCTTCACCGTCAAAGACAAATCATCGACCGCGCGCACAGGGTTCTGTGCGCTGCCAAAAAACTTCGTAACGGACTGAATAACAAGACGGTCGGACATGAGGGCGATCATATTACGTTCACAGCCGCGCTTCAACGACAGATGGTGTAGGGGTGGCGCAGATTATGATAAATCGTTACGCGCGTATGACCTCGACATCCAGATCAGAGATAGCGGCCAGATAGTCGGCCAGCGTTATCAGCCCGACGCAGGGCTGTGCGCCTGCGGGGATGGCTGCGCGATCCGCCGCCAGCCGGCGCGCCAGAATGATGGCCGGCACGGTCGGCAAATGGGGGCCGTGACCTTGCCGTGCGATCAGGTAAAAGTTTTTTTCAAGCGGCTGGCCGTTTCGCCCCAAACCCGACAGCTGCATGTAAAACCCGCTGCGATCCGATCCGAGGGGATTAAACAGTGGGCCGAGCGCAACCAGCTTCTTGGCGAGGGGGCGGAGCGAGCGCAAAATACCGATACGCACCAGAAAGCTCAGCAGCCAGAGAGAGACCTGCTGCGCCGCGACCTCGACCCCTGCGCGGAAATGGATATCGCGCAGCTGCGGATAACGCGTGGGAAACAGCGCCAGATCGGGTACATCGCAGGACGTCATCAACCGCGTGCCGAGCTGCGGAAAGCGCCGTCGCGTCAATCCCTGCCAGCCATAGACTGTATGCAGAATGCCGTCTTTCAGCGTGGAAAAAGGCTTGCCTGCGTATCCGAGCAATCCCTCCGCCGTCGCAAGGCCGGGCGGCGTTTTCTGCGCCGTCGAAATGCCGTAGTCGATGGACGTGAGTGCGCCGAATTGCGGCAGGTAATCATCGATCACGGCGGCCGTCAGCGCAGGCACTGAACTGGCGCCACTGATGATGCGGCTGCCGCGCGTCTTTGCTTCCGTATCCAGCGTGCCGATCTGCGCCACAAAATCGCGGCCATCGGCAAGGTCGATGTAATCGCAGCCGAGCGCGATGCAGGCACGCGCGATATCGTATCCCTGCCCCTGAAACGGCCCGCAGGTGTGGATGACAACATGCGGCGATAGCGCGGCCAGCGCGGCGGGAAAGCCATCGGTGATATCCAGCAGGCAGGGTTTGACTTCGGCCGGTGCATCGCGCAGGCTATCGGCCAAGGCGGCGGCTTTGGCGACGTCGCGGCCGGCAACCAAAATTTCAAGCCCCGCATCTTTGGACAATGCCTGCACGATGCGCTGGCCAAAATTACCATAGCCGCCCAGCACCAGAATGATTTTGCGCGTTGTCATGGCGTTGCGTCCTTTGTCATGCTGAAAATACCGCTATAGCCCAGGACATGCCCCCAGAGCGGATGCGTGATATCCATCGTCATCGCAAAGCGGTCGTCATCAATGGCTGTCTCGCTGGCGTGGCTGCGGCCGATCAGCCATTCCGCGGGGAAGGGCAGGGCTTTGCCAAAAAACATCAGGCTATAGCCGCGGTGCTGCATGTCGATTTTTTCGCCCGTCCAGACAAAAGCTGCGCGCCAGCCAAGGCCAAGGCGCGTGGTCTCGGTTATTTGATTGCCGCCCGTGGGCTGCAAAAAAGAGCGGAAGCGGTAAGGCTTGCGCCCCGGAAAATAAAACACGCGGTCAAAAGCCATGCCGCTGCGTCCCGATTTTTGCGCGCTTTCAAACGTTACCTTCGCGCGGATATTTGTGCCCGCATAGGGCACCAGCGTGCCGGATAAATAAAACAGCGGCGCCAGCAACCGCCCCAGCCATGATGTGCGAATGTCCAGAACGCCTTCGCAGACGGCGGTATCATCCGTACCGGCGCGGCAGGCGTAATGACGATGAAAGACACGCGGCAGTTTGTGCCAGTCATCGCCGAAAATATTTTTAAGAACGGGCGCAGAGGTTTCTGTCGCAGAGGTTTCTGTCATGGCGTCATACCGTTTTGCTTTTGGTGCAGTGTGTCATTGTGGCCTTTTTCGCACGCCGAAACAAGGTTTTATTATTCTGGAAAATAGATGGGTAATATTCTGACATTTTCGATAAATCGGACGCATTATTCTTGCCTGCCCCAGAGTGCCGACCTATAGTTTTTACATCGTTAAAAAAATAACATCAAAAAAAGGGACCTGTCATGTCGCCGTTCAGGAATGTTTTTAATGCCTTGTCAAAATGTGCCAAGAAGGCTTTTAACTTCGTTTCAAGATGGCGCAACCCGCTTCTTGAGCCCTCTGACCTGCCGCATGGGGCGCCGCCGCTTGACAAGGTGAAGGTCAGGCATTTCCTTTCCGCGCAGGAAGTCGGCATCAAGGAAGCCCAGCGCGACATCGAGGCCATCAAGACGAACCCGGCACCCGCGACGTTTGAAAACACGATCGAGGCGCTGGAATTCTCCGGCCGTACGCTGAACCGCGTCATGAGTGTTTTCGGCAATATCATTGCAGCTGCCAGCACAAAATCGTTGCAAGGTATCGAAGAGGAATTGAAACTTGCTTCCGTCAAGCATGGCAACGACGTGATGCTGGATTCGGACTTGTTCAAACGCGTCAAAGAAGTCTATGACCAGCGTGACGGTCTGAAGCTGTCGGACGAACAGCGCATGCTGCTCGAAGAAACCTACAAAGGTTTCGTCCGCTCCGGCGCGCTTTTGGATGACACGCAGAAAACACGCCTGCGCGAAATCAGCGAAAAAATGTCTGAACTGCGCACCAAATACAAAAACAACAACCTGAAATCGACCGCCGCTTTTCAGAAAGTGCTTGAGAGCGAAGCGGAGCTGGCCGGCGTGCCCGACCGCGCCAAAGCCGCCTACCGCGAAGCGGCGGAAACGGCAGGCCTGACAGGCAAGTTCCTCATCAAGCTCTCCCCGCCGCCGATTGATATTTTGAGTTATGCCGAAAACCGCGGTCTGCGCGAAGAAATCTCGCGCGCGCTCTCGAACGTTGCCTATAAAGATGAATTTGACAACACCAAGAACGCGATGGAAATCGCCAAGCTGCGCCACGAGGCTGCGGGCATCATGGGGTTTGACAGCCATGCCGCCTTTGTCCTCGACAACCGCATGGCCAAAACGCCGGAAGCGGTGAACGGTTTCCTCGCCGCAAACGAAAAAGTCTATCGCCCCGCTGCCGAAGAATATCTGCAAAAAGTCAAAGACTACGCGCAGAAAACCGACGGCATCACTGATTTCAAACCGTGGGATATGGGTTATTACGGCCGCCGGTTGAAAGAAGAAGAATTCAGTCTGTCGATGGAATCGCTGCGTCCGTATTTCGATCTTGAAAAAGTCCTCGACGGGATGCGCAAACATGCGGAAAAATTGTTTAACATTGATATGACCGAAGTGAAGGGCAAATATCCCGTCTATCACAATGACGTCAAGGTCTACGAAGTCACCGACAAGAAAAGCGGCGAGATGATCGGCCTGTTCTACGGCGACTATTACGCGCGCGCCGGCGCCAAAACAAATGGCGCGTGGATGAACACCTTCCGCGGCCGCGGTATCGAAGGCGGAGAGAACCAGTTCGCCATCGTCACCAACGTCTGCAACTTCCAAAAGCCGACCAAAGACCATCCGACGCTGCTCTCGCTTGACGAAGTGCGCACGGTTTTCCACGAATTCGGCCATGGCCTGCATGCGCTGCTGGCCAAGGGCGATTACGCCTCGCTCACCGGCACCAATGTGAAGTGGGATTTCGTGGAGCTGCCATCGCAGCTGCAGGAAAACTGGGCCAAGCAAAAAGAAGTGCTGGATACCTTTGCCCGTCACCACAAAAACGGCGACCTGCTGCCCGAAGACCTGATTAAAAAAATCAACGACATGGAAAACTTCGATGCGGGCTACTTTGGCCTGCGCCAGACCTTCCTCGGCAAGCTCGATATGGCGTGGCACGGCGGCGATCCGAAATCGATCACCAGCGTCGAAGACCTCGAAGACAAGCTGATCGCCGAAACATGGCTCTTCCCGCGCGCGGCGGGGCCGATGTCGACCAGCTTCGGCCATATTTTCTCCGGCGGTTATTCGGCGGGGTATTACAGCTATAAATGGGCGGAAGTGCTCGAAGCCGATATGTTCGAAGAGTTCGAGCAAAAAGGCCTCTATGACCGTGCCACCGGTGACCGCCTGCGCGACACCATCTATGCGCAGGGCGGCACGCGCGACCCCATGGAGATCTTCAAAGACGCCAAAGGCCGCGAGCCGGACCCGAACGCACTCTTCCGCCGCGAAGGCCTGCTGCCGCAAAACGACAACGAAACCCAGAAGGCCGAACGCAAATCCGGCCCGCAGGGACCGAAGCAGTAACGCTTTACGATACAAAAAAGCCGCCCCTCGCAGGGCGGCTTTTTTTGTTTCGGTGCTTTCTTTTACGACGCTTTCAGCGCATAAGCCTCCAGATTGTCGCGCAGGCGTTTTTTGCCGGCGTCGTCCAGAAATGTCGCTTCGATGCTGTTGCGCGCCAGCGTCAGCACGTCGTCTTTGCTGAGGCCGAGGGCGGTTGCCACGGCGATATAGTTGTCGTTCATATAGCCGCCGAAATAGGCGGGGTCGTCGGAATTCACCGTGGCTTTGATGCCGAGGTCGAGCATCTTTTTCAGCGGGTGTTTTTGCATGTCCTTGACGACGCAAAGCTTGAGGTTGGACAGCGGGCAGACGGTCAGCGCCATGCCCTCGGCGACGATGCGCGCGCTGAGGTTGGTATCTTCAAGCGAGCGGTTGCCGTGGTCGATGCGGTTGATTTTTAATTGGTCGAGCGCTTCCCAGACGTATTCGGGCGGGCCTTCCTCGCCCGCATGGGCGACGAGCAAAAAGCCCTCTGCGCGCGCTTTTTCAAACACGCGGGCGAATTTCGACGGCGGGTGCCCGACTTCGGAGCTATCAAGCCCGACGCCGAGGATTTTGTCCTTGTGCGGCAAGGCCTGCTCCAGCGTCTTCAGCGCGTCTTCCTCGCTCAGATGGCGCAGGAAGCACATGATGAGTTTGGAGGTGACGTTCAGTTTGCTTTTGCCATCATCGAGCGCGTGGGTGATGCCGCCGAGCGCCGTTTCAAAGGCCACGCCGCGGCTGGTATGTCCTTGTGGGTCAAAAAAGATTTCAACGTGCTGCACATTCTCGGCGGCGACGCGCGACAGGTATGCCCATGTCAGGTCATAAAAATCCTGCTCCGTGCGCAGGACGTTCATGCCTTGGTAATAGATATCCAGAAAGTCTTGAAGGTTGCCGAAATCATAAGCCGCGCGCACTTCTTCGACCGATTTGAACGGAATGTCGATTTTGTTGCGCTGCGCCAGCGCGAACATCAACTCCGGCTCCAGACTGCCTTCGATATGCAGGTGCAATTCGACTTTGGGCAGGTCTTTGATAAACTGGACGATGTCGGTCATGGCGGCTCCCCGTATGCGATGAATAAAATGATGGGGTCATAGTAGCATCCGCGCGGCAAGGGCGACAATACGCCCGTGATTGACATATTTGCGCAGCGCATGGACAGAGCTTGGCGAAACCGCTAATATTTACGCAGCATTTCAACCCAAGGGCGACGCGTGACAGATACCATCCGCTTTATCCTCAACGGCAGGCTCTGCGAAGTGTCAGACCTGCCGCCGACCATGACCCTGCTGCAATATCTGCGCGGGCCGGCGCGGCTCTGCGGCACCAAGGAAGGCTGCGCGGAGGGGGATTGCGGCGCCTGCACGGTGATGGTCGCGCGGCTGGAGGGGGACGGCAGTGCACCGTATCGCAGCATCAATGCCTGCATTGCGCTTTTGCCATCGCTGGACGGACGGCAGATTGTGACGGTCGAACACCTGCATGACGTTGCGGACGGCAAACCGCATCCCGTGCAACAGGCGATGGTGGATGCACATGCTTCGCAATGCGGGTTTTGCACGCCCGGTTTTGTCATGGCGATTGCGAATGAACTGAACAACAATTCTGCGCCCGACGATACGGCATTGCAGGATGCGATTGCGGGCAATCTGTGCCGCTGCACGGGGTATCGGCCTATTCTGGATGCCGCGCGCCAAGCGGGAGCAGCCCCGCGCGTGGCTATTCCGTCCGATGCCGCCGCGCTCGGCGGTCTTCAGCGCGGCAAAATGTTTTCCTACGAAACGGCAGAAGGAAAATTCTTCGCCCCCGTGACGCCCGATGAACTGGCGGCGGTGCTGGCGCAATATCCCGATGCCTATATGCTGTCGGGTGGCACCGATGTTGGCCTATGGGTCACCAAATTCCACATGCAACTGCCGGCCATTGTTTATACCGGCAATATCACCGCGCTGCGCGAGATGCGCGAAACGGATGCGGGGCTGGAAATTGGCGCGGCCGTGACCTATAGCGAAGCCTTTGCCGCACTGGCAAAGCAAGGTGCGGGGATGGAAGATCTTATGCGGCGTCTCGGCTCTGTCCATATCCGCAATGCGGGCACGCTGGGCGGCAATATCGCCAATGGCTCCCCCATCGGTGACGGCCCGCCGCCGCTGATGGCGCTTCAGGCAGAGATTGTCCTGCGCGGCAAAGACGGCACGCGCCGCCTGCCGCTCGAAAAATATTTTCTCGCTTATAAAAAGCAGGACCGCAAACCGGGTGAATTCCTCGAAAAAATCATCGTGCCGAAACGTGCGGAAAATACTTTGTTTGCAACCTATAAAGTTTCCAAGCGTTTCGATCAGGATATTTCCGCCGTCTGCGCGGGTTTTGCGCTGGATATGGACGGCGGTGTCATCCGCGCCGCGCGCCTGTGCTACGGCGGCATGGCGGCCACCCCCAAACGCGCCGCCGCGGCGGAGGCAGCACTTATCGGCAAAGCATGGAGCCGCGATGCGCTCGAAGCGGCCATGGCCGCGCTCGATGCCGATTTCACGCCGCTCAGCGATATGCGCGCCAGTGCCGAATACCGCCAGCGCGTAGCAAAAAATCTGCTGAAAAGATTTTTCATCGAAACGGTGAAGCCGGATGTGAAAACAGGGGTTTACCGTCATGCCGGATAAAGCTGTATCATCGGGCGTGACCGGACAGCCGCAAAAACACGACAGTGCGCCACTGCATGTCGCGGGCGCAGCCGTTTATACCGACGATATTGCCGCGCCTGCGGGCTGCCTGCACGCCTATGTGCTGCAAAGCCCGCATGCACATGCAAAAATCTTGCGCATCGATACATCGGCCTGCCATATCGCGGGCGTGTATGCGGTGATGACGGCAAAAGATGTGCCGGGCGTGAATGACGTTGCGCCGGTTTTTTCGGGCGATCCGGTCTTTGCCGAAGGCGAAGTGCTGTACGCAGGGCAATCCGTACTGGCCGTGGCGGCCGAGAGCATCGATATCGCCCGCCGCGCCGCGCATCTGGCGGTGGTGGAATACGAAATTTTGCCCGCGATCCTCGATGTGCATGAAGCGCTCAGGCAGCAGAAATTTGTCGGCGAGCCCTATGTCATGAAAACCGGCGATGCGGCGGCCGCGCTTGGCGATGCGCCGCAGCGGATTTCCGGTGCGTTCGATATCGGCGGTCAGGACCATTTTTATCTGGAAGGGCAAATCGCCCTTGCCACGCCGCATGAAAACGGTGAGATCCATTGCTGGTCATCGACCCAGCACCCGAGCGAGGTGCAGCATCTGATCGCCAAAACCCTCGCCATCCCCGATCATGCCGTGACGGTCGAGGTCAGGCGCATGGGCGGCGCATTTGGCGGCAAGGAAAGTCAGGCATCATTGATTGCCTGCGTGGCCGCGCTTCTGGCGCGTCAGTCGGGGCGCGCTGTCAAGCTGCGCCTTGATCGTGATGACGACATGACGATGACAGGCAAGCGGCACGGCTTTCATATCAGCTATGACGTCGGTTTTGACGATACAGGGCGCATTCTGGCGCTGGACATGCGCCAGCTGGTCGATTGCGGCATGTCGCCTGATTTGTCGAATGCCATTGCCGACCGCGCGATGTTCCATGCCGACAACTGTTATTATTTGCGGAATGCGGTGGTGACAAGTTACCGCTGTTTTACGCATAAAGTCTCCAATACCGCCTTTCGTGGTTTTGGCGGGCCGCAGGGCATGCTGGCGATTGAATACGTCATCGACGACATTGCGCGGCACCTCGGCTTGCCGCCCGATCAGGTGCGGCGGGTGAATTTTTATGATGCGATGGGTGCGCTCAAAGACCGCTGCACAACCCATTACGGCATGACAGTCGAAGATTGCATCATCGCCGATATTTTCGACAAGCTCGAAGACACCGCCGGTTACAAAAACCGCTGCGCGGAAATCGAAAAATTCAACGCTGAAAATCCGGTTTTGAAAAAAGGCATCGCCCTGACGCCGGTTAAATTCGGCATCAGCTTTACCCTCACCATGCTTAATCAGGCGGGGGCGCTGGTGCATGTGTATAAAGACGGCAGCATACAGCTCAACCACGGCGGCACGGAAATGGGGCAGGGGCTGCACACCAAGGTCTCGCAAATCGTCGCCGATGTTTTCGGTCTTGCGTTTGATCGCGTGCGCATCACCGCAACGAATACGTCCAAGGTGCCGAATACCTCGGCCACGGCGGCTTCCAGCGGCTCCGACCTCAACGGCAAAGCGGCGGAAGCGGCGGCCATCACCATTCGCGGACGTCTCGCCGAATTTGCCGCGCAGCAGGCGGGCGATACCGCGCCGCAGGATGTAATTTTTAGCGGTGGCAACGTCACCGCAGGCAGCAAAAGCTGGCCGTTCAAAGAGCTGGTCAATCTGGCCTATATGAACCGTATCTCGCTTTCGGCCACCGGTTTTTATAAAACGCCAAAGATTTTCTGGGACCGCGCGGCGGCCAAAGGACGTCCGTTTTTTTATTTCGCCTATGGCGCGGCGGTATCCGAAGTCATCATCGATACGCTGACGGGCGAATATAAAATTCTGCGTGCGGATATTCTGCACGATGTCGGGCGGTCACTGAACCCTGCCATCGATATCGGCCAGATCGAAGGCGGTTTTGTGCAGGGCGCGGGCTGGCTGACGTCGGAAGAATTGTGGTGGGACGCGAAGGGCGTCCTCAAAACCCATGCGCCCAGCACCTATAAAATTCCGACCGGCCGCGATGTGCCCGCCGATTTCCGCGTCGCGCTCTATGGCGGCGAGAATATCGAGGATACAGTTTATAAATCAAAAGCCGTGGGCGAGCCGCCATTGATGCTCGGCATTTCCGTCTTTCTGGCGCTGCGCGATGCGGTGGCGCGTGCGGGCGCTGTTATGCCCAAACTCTCCGCGCCTGCCACGCCCGAAGCGGTCTTGCGCGCGCTTGATGGCAAAGGGGGAGACATCTGATGCTGCAGGATTTCAGCTGGCTTTCGACACTGGCCGATCTTTCCGCACGGCATGTGCCTTGCGTGCTGGTGACGGTGATGGAAGCCAAAGGCTCCACCCCGCGCGAAGCAGGCACGAAAATGGTGGTGACGGCAGACGGGCAATACGGCACCATCGGCGGCGGCAATCTGGAATTTGAAGCCGTGGCCGAAGCGCGCGCGCTGCTGACAAGCGCGCAGGCGTCGGTAAAGGTCAAAGACTACCCGCTCGGCCCAAAACTGGCGCAGTGCTGCGGCGGCGCGGTCAGCGTCCTGCTCGAAAGTTTTGTGCCGACGGGTAAAAAACTGTATCTGTTCGGCGCAGGCCATGTCGGGCGCGAAGTCGTTGCGGTGCTTGCCGCGCTGCCGATTGATATTGTCTGGATTGACAGCCGCGCGCAAGAATTTCCCGCCGTGCTGCCGCCCGGCTGCACGCAAAAACTGACCGCCGCGCCGCTGGCGGAAACCGCGGAGATTGACGAGAGCGCCTATGTGCTGGTGATGACGCATAACCACGACCTTGATTACGATATCGTGCGCAGCGTCATGCAGCGCGGGCGCTATGCCTATCTGGGGCTGATCGGTTCGGCCACCAAACGCGCACGGTTTGAAAAACGTCTGGCGGTTGACGGTATCGCCACGGTAGATCTTGCGCGGCTGATCTGCCCCATCGGCATCGGCGGAGTGACAGGAAAACATCCGCGTGAAATCGCGATTGCCGTTGCGGCGCAGCTGCTGGCGCTGGGCCTCACGCGCACGGGGCTCGGCGAAACCGCCGCTGCATGAAACCCGCGCCGATTTATCTGGACTATGCTTCAACCACGCCCTGCGCACCGGAAGTGATCGCGGCGATGCAGCCTTACTGGGCTGACTCTTTTGGCAATGCCGCCGCCGCCGGTATCGCGGGGCGGCGCGCGGCGGCCGTGATTGAAGACGCGAAAAAAGACATTGCCGCATTGATCGGCAGCGCTGGCGAAGCCATCACACTGACATCCGGCGCGACGGAGAGCAATACACTCGCGCTGCTGGGCGCGGCCGCCGCGCGTAGGGACAGTGCGCGTGATGAAGTGATTATCAGCGCCATCGAACACGCCAGCCTGCGCGGCGCGGCGGAGAAATTGACGGCGCAGGGCATGACGGTCAAGACGGCACCGGTCACGGCGGCAGGTGTGGTGACGCCGGAGTCCTTGGCGGCACTTTTGTCGCCGCGTACGTTTATGGTGTCGATGATCGCGGCGGGGCATGAAACCGGCGTGGTGCAGGATATTCCAGCGTTGTCGCAGCTGGCGCGTGCCGCGGGGGCGCTCTTTCATACCGATGCCGCGCAGGCTGCGGGCAAAATGCCGATTGATGTGGCGGCATGGGGCGCGGATATGCTGACGCTCTCGGCGCATAAAATCTACGGCCCGCAGGGTATCGGTGCGCTTTATGTGCGCGCTGCGCCGCCGCTTGCGGTGACGCCGCAGCTTGGCGGCAGCGGCGGGCAGGCTTTGCGCGCGGGTACGGTGCCGCTGGCACTTGCGGCGGGGTTTGGCGCGGCTTGCTGTCTGGCTGCTGCGCGCATGGATGCAGATATAGAATCTGCCGCTAAAAGCCGCGATGTTTTTTTATCGGCGCTCTCGGTGCGCGGTATTTGTTTTTCGCTGAACAGTGCAGGGGCAGAAAAAACGCTGCCGCATATCTTGAATCTGCGCATTGCGGATATCGATGCGGCGGATATGATGCTCGCGCTTTCGGGCGAGATCGCCTTTTCAACCGGCTCCGCCTGCCGCAGCGGCAAACCTTCTGCCGTGCTGGCCGCGATGGGGCTGACAGCCGCCGAATCCGCGCAAAGCATCCGTCTTTGTTTTGGCCGCGGCATAGATAAAGCAGCGGCACGGCAGGCGGCGGATCTTATGGCGGATTATGCCGCAGGCGCTGCGGGGGCGGCAGCCGGTATGGGCTGATCGCTGCGTTTTTGCGGCGAGAGCGGGCGGTTGCGAATAACCCCGAGCCAGCGCCGTGCTTTTTGCGCCTGTTCCAGCAGTCTGCGCGTCTGGCTCAGATCGTCGAGCAGCGCGCTGACATCATTCAGCGGCATTTTGCGGCGCACGGCATCTTCCAGCAGCTCTTCTTTCATACGGTTGTAATGACGGTTGAACCGTGTCATTGCCGATTTGCGCGGCGGTTTTTCTGCCATGGTTTCCGTCAATAAATTGCTGCAAACGGCAAGATAATGGCCGAGCATGGCTTTGGTTTCGTGCCCTTCGGGCAGCGCGGCGCGGCGGGTTTGTATGCGCGCTGCGGCGCTGCACAGCCGTAAAACCTCGCTCAGATAGCGATTGACGCGCAGCGCGTTTTGCAGCGCGCGGGCAACGTCTTCGGCGGCCTGTTCCTGCGACAGGCGCGCGGCATATTCGTTGATGCTCTGGCCGAGCGGCTGCAGCGCGTCGGCGCGCGCACTGTTTCCGCTTTGAAAAGCATCGCGGGCGGCAGCGGCGGATTCGGCGGCGAAATGGCGTAGCTCCTGCAAAACGGCGTCGAGGGCCAGAGCAGGCATTTGAATCGCGCTTTTGTCCAGATAGCGTGTGTCAGCAGGGTGCGGCGGCTGGTCGGGTACAAAAAGACCTTCCAGCCAGCGCGTCATACGCGGCACAAAAGGCGCGAAGATCAGGCAGCCCATCACATTGAACACGGTATGAAACAGCGCCAGTTCAATCACGGGTTGGCGCGACAGCCCCAAGGCCCCCGCCAGAGCATCGACAAAAACCAGAAGCCACGGCAAAGTTGCCAGCGCCGCAATGCCGGTGCCGGCGTTAAACAGCACATGCGCCGCTGCGGTGCGCCGCGCATGGGCTGTCGCGCCGATGACTGAAATCACGGCAGTCAGCGTTGTGCCGACATTCGTGCCAATAATCATCGCCGCACCACCGTGCAGGCCGATCATGCCGCCCGCGGTAGCCGTTAAAATCAGCGCCGTTGCGGCACTGGACGATTGCGTAAGCACAGTGATGACAAAGCCGATACCGCAAAGCGCCAGCATACCGAAAAATCCATCGGCAGAGGGCAGGCTGTCTGTGACGTCCGTGCCAAAACTGCCAAAGGCATTTTTAAGAATATCGACGCCGACAAAAAACAGCCCGAAGCCGCACAGCGCAAGCCCCGCCGCCTGCCAGCCGCCATGCCGCCCGAACGTCTGCATCAGCATGCCCGCGCCGACGAACGGCAGGGCGAAGGCTTTGAGGTCGAGATCCAGCCCTGTCATGCTGACCAGCCAGCCGGTCATGGTCGTGCCGATATTGCTGCCGAAAATCAACCAGATCGAATGCCCGAAAGACAGCACCGAGGCATTGACCAGCCCGATAATCAGCGCCGTGGTCGCGCTCGATGACTGTAAAACCGCCGTTGCCAGGGCGCCAAGGGCGATCCCGTGCAGCGGGGTGCGGGTAAATCTTCCCAGAATCCCTTGCAGGGCCGACTGGCTGGACAGCCGCAGCC
>JAUXOC010000014.1 GCA_030682495.1 Alphaproteobacteria bacterium
TGTGCTCTGTGATATGCGGGCTTGCCTCGAAAGCCAAGGCGTGGAGAGGGCGGGTGTGCCGCCGGTTTTTATCACGCAGCATCTTTCTGCACCGTTTAACGAGATGCTGGCGCGCCGCTTGTCTGCGGCTTGCGGGCTTGATTGCGCCGAAGCGGTGTCCGGTGCGCCGGTTCTGGCCGGACGGGTTTATGTCGCGCCCGATGGTGCCCATCTTGCGGTGCAGCGCGGACCTCCGGATACCTGCCGTATCAGGCTTATGCAAACGCCGCCGGTGCATTTCTGCCGTCCTGCCGCTGATCCGATGCTCGAAAGCCTTGCCGCGGCATATGGCGAAAATCTGCTGGCTGTGATATTGACAGGTATGGGCAAAGACGGATTGACAGGCTGCCAGTATGTCGCCGCCGCAGGCGGCACAGTATGGGTTCAGGACGCGCAGAGCAGCGTGGTCTGGGGTATGCCGGGTGCTGTTGCGCAATCGGGTTTGCCATGCCGCGTCCTGCCGCTTGGCGCGGCGGGGGCGGCCTTGGCGGATTGGATGTTGGCGGGGGATATGATATGAACCGCGCCGCTTTTGATTATTTCGCCGATCTGCTGCGCCGTGAATCCGGCATGCAAATGACGCCCGAAAAATATTATCTGCTGGAAACGCGGCTGCACCCGATTGTGCAGCAACAGGGCGTTGTTGGTATCGATGGTCTCGCCTCTCTCCTGCGCCGCGACGAGGGCAATAATGCCGTGCGGCAGGCAGTGGTAGAGGCCATGGCCACAAATGAGACGTCTTTTTTCCGCGACGCCACACCGTTCGACCGCCTGCGCGATACCGTTTTGCCTGCGATGACGCAAACGCGCGCCGCGGCGCAAAGCCTGTGCATCTGGTGCGCGGCCTGCGCCAGTGGACAAGAAGCCTATTCCATCGCGCTGCTGCTGCGCGAATACGGCGCGCCGTTCACGGAATGGAAAGTCGAGATCACAGGAACCGATATTTCGCACGGCATGATCGAGAAAGCGCAGCGCGGCGTCTATAGCCAATTTGAAGTGCAGCGCGGCATGCCCGCGCGTCTGCTGGTAAAATATTTCACACAAGAAGAAGAGATCTGGCGTCTGCGCGACGAGGTGCGGGCGATGACGCAGTTCCGTCAGGCCAATCTGCTCCAGCCGCCGCCACTGCCTGCGGGGAGCGTCGATATCGTTTTCTGCCGTAATGTCCTGATGTATCTGGATGCCTCGTCACGCGTACGGGTTTTACAAGGGCTTCACGGCGTGATGCATGCGGGCAGTGTCCTGTTTCTGGGCGCGGCCGAAACGGCGGGCGGACTGGGTGAAATGTTCCGCCCTGTCGCAGGCATGGCCGGTTTATACGTGCGCGGCGATAGTATTCTCGGCCTGCCGGTCTCCCCTGCATAAGAAAACGGCGGCCGGTAAGGGCCGCCGTTTCTGTATTTTGGACATCGTTATCTTTTTTAGGCGCGCGCGGTTTCTTTTTCCGATGCGCCGCTCGGATCGCGCAGGACATAGCCGCGACCCCAGACCGTTTCAATGCAGTTGCCGCCTTCGGGCGAAATTTTCTCGATCTTCTTGCGCAGTTTGCAGATGAAGACGTCGATGATTTTGACTTCAGGCTCGTCCATGCCGCCATACAGGTGGTTGAGGAACATTTCCTTGGTCAGTGTCGAGCCCTTGCGGAGCGAAAGAAGCTCGATAATGCCGTATTCTTTCGACGTCAGGTGCAGCTGCTTTCCGTCGACTTCCACGGTGCGGGCATCGAGATTGACCATGACAGCGCCGGTTTTGATGATGCTTTGGGCGTGGCCTTTGCTGCGGCGGACAATCGCCTGAATACGGGCGAGCAGTTCGCGTTTGTCGAAAGGTTTGGTCAGGTAATCGTCGGCACCAAAGCCGAGGCCTTTGAGTTTGCTGTCCAGTTCCGATAAGCCGGAGAGGATCAGGATCGGCGTTTCGACTTTCGCGGCGCGCAGACGCTTGAGGACTTCGTAGCCGTCAAGGTCGGGCAACATCAGGTCGAGGATAATGATGTCGTATTCATAGAGCTTGCCGATTTCAAGCCCGTCTTCGCCCATGTCCGTGACATCGACCACGTAACCGTCGGATTTCAGCATCAGTTCGATGCTTTTGGCCGTGGACTGGTCGTCTTCGATTAGCAGAACCCGCATTGTGCATCCCCTTAATGATTCGTTATTGTTGTTAAATCACTCTTTAATCCCACTTCACATTATATCATGATTGTTAATAAAGGTTAAAAATAAGGGAAAAATTCGTTTAGAAAGGGTGAAAAATCAGGTTAACCTTTTGATAATAATCAAAGAAAAGAAACGCGATTTTATTGTCGAAATATGGGATAATTAAACAGGTTACGGGGACTTCTTCATGACAACAGAACATCGTTTCATCGACAATCTGGCAGGCAGCATCGACGAACTGGCCGGATACCAGCTTTTCGGCCGTGTGACCAAAATTCTCGGCATGTTGGTCGAAGTGGGTGGGATCGAACGCGAATTATCCATCGGCGACCGCTGCATCCTGACGCCCAAAGGCGCGGATCAAATCCCCTGCGAAGTTGTCGGTTTCCGCGAAGATCACGCGCTTGTCATGCCGTTCAAGCCGCTTGACCGCGTCGGGCTTGGTTGCCGCGCCGAAGTTGCCGCAGGGCAGCCCGCTGTTTATCCCAGCACTTCGTGGCTGGGCCGCGTTATCAATGCGATGGGCGAGCCCATCGACGGCAAAGGCCCGCTGATGCAGGGCGATGAACATATGCTTTTGCGCAACAAACCGCCCGCCGCGCATGACCGCAAACGTCTGGGCGAAAAACTCGACCTTGGCGTGCGTGCGATCAACAGTTTTCTCTCTACCTGCAGCGGGCAGCGTATGGGTATTTTCGCCGGCTCCGGTGTGGGCAAATCGGTTTTGATGTCGATGCTGGCGCGTTATACCGCCGCCGAAGTCAGCGTTATCGGCCTGATCGGCGAGCGCGGGCGCGAGGTGCAGGAATTTCTCGAAGACGATCTCGGCCCCGAAGGTCTCAAGAAAAGCGTGGTCATCGTTTCAACATCGGATGAATCGCCGCTGATGCGCCGTCAGGGCGCGTATATGACTCTGGCCGTCGCCGAATATTTCCGCGATCAGGGCAAACAGGTTTTGTGCCTGATGGATTCCGTCACGCGTTTTGCCATGGCGCAGCGCGAAATAGGTCTCTCCGCGGGCGAGCCGCCGACGAGCAAGGGTTATCCGCCCACAACCTTCTCCGAACTGGCGCGGCTGCTGGAGCGCGCGGGGCCGGGCGTGAAGGGCAAGGGGGACATTACCGGATTTTTCTCGGTGCTGGTCGAAGGTGACGATCACAACGAGCCGATTGCCGATGCCGTACGCGGCATCATCGACGGGCATATCGTGCTGGAGCGGGCGATTGCCGACCGTGGACGTTATCCGGCCATCAATGTGCTGCGCTCTATCTCGCGCTCCATGCCGCGCTGTTTGACGGCAGATCAGGCGCAGATGGTGCAGCGCGGCCGCGAAATTATGTCGACTTACGAAGATATGGCCGAGCTGATCCGCCTTGGCGCCTATCGCCGCGGGTCCGACCCCAAGGTTGACGAAGCCATTGAACTTTACCCGGCCATCGAAGCCTTCCTTGCGCAAAAACCGCAAGAGCATACGGGGCTGGAAGCTGGCTATGCGCAGCTGGCGCAGGCGCTGCGCATGACGGGTACGGAGTAAACCCTTATGGCCGATCTCGGCGTTTTGATCCGCCTGCACAAACATGAACTCGACGAAAAGCGCCGCGTTCTGGGCGAGCTTTACGGTGAAATGGCACTGCTGGAGCGCGCGCGGCGCGAGCTGGAGCGCGCCTTCGAGCAGGAAAAAGAAGCCGTCGCGCGCATGGACGACCAGATTTCTTTTACCTTTGCCGATTACGCCGAAACGGTGCGCCGCCAGCGCCATGATTTCGACGAACGCGAGGCGGCGATGGAAAAAGCCATCGAGCGCGCCAAAGAATCCCTCATGGAAACCTTCGCCGAACTCAAAAAATACGAAATGACGCAGGAAGAGCGTGACCGGATTGACGCCGAGGAGCGTCTGTTCAAGGAAAACGCCGCGATGGATGCCATCGGCCTTGAATCTTTCCGCCGTAAATCGTCTGACGAATAGCCTTTTAGGCCTGCACGCCTGTTTCAGACGTCTCGGGAATTTGCATCCAGTGCTCTGCGCGGGTCTGGAAACTCAGGCCGCCCTCCATACCCGTCTGGTCGAGCCCTGCGGCGAATCTTTGCATCAGTTCCTGACGCAGAACAGCAGGCAGTTTTTCTTCTGACCGCAAGATCAGATCGAAACGTTTTTTGTGAAGGAGGCCGTCAAACTGCATATCGCCCATGCGCGACAGATGCAGGTTGAGGATAAACCGCGTCATTTTGCGCTGTGGATCGCCCGATCCGGCGACCTCGTCTTCGTCCGGTGGTGGTTGGCGCAGAAAAAATTGTATCAGGCTGATATGCTGGTCTTGCTGCAAGAGCGGCATCGAAATCGCCCGCCATTCCCCCGCCACGATGTTTTTGGACAGAGACGCCAGACGCCCGAAATCCTGCGCCAGACGTTCGGCAAGATCTTTGCGCCCACCACCGCGCAGCGCGTCCATCGCGGGGGCACCCAGCCAGCTTTCGATACTGCCCATGCGCAGGGCGGCCAGAAAAAACAGCGTCGTCGGGGCAAGTCTTGCGCTGGCCGCAGGAATGGTCTGCGCCATCGCCTGCGCCGCTTGTGCCGCCGACGCATTGAGCAGTGCCAGTGCCTCGTCAAGCGCAGGCCAGCCACGGCTAAACAGCGGGTCAAGCGGCGTCAGGCTGCGCATTGCAAAAGGGTTCTCCGCCAGAATATCCGCCGCCTGCGCGGGCTGCATCGACAAGATCAGCTGTGTGCCGACGGGCAGCGGTATATTCTGGCGCAAAACAAAATGCGCATCGGGCGTCTTGAGGATCGGCGCGCCGGAGGCCGTCAGTGCTTCCACCACTGCCACAATACTGCCGACGGGGCGTGCCATTGGCAGGGGTGTCCTCTGCGGCACGACATCGTGGATGGTCAGCTGTGCCATGTTTTGCGGCAGCGGCAGGTTTTGCGCGCCGGGCGCCATATTCGGCAATTTTCCCGCCATCATCATCATCGACGCGGCACTGCCCGCCGCAGGCATCATGCTGCCGAGCAGGGGCATCAGCCCCATCAGACTTCCACCGGCCAGCGGCGGCGTGGACGTGCTCGCGGGTGCGGGGGCAGCGCGCAGCGCCATCTGCACCTGCGCGAGGGCTTCGGCATCAGCCCCTGCGGGCAGCGGCGGCAAAAGTGTGTTGGCCTGCGCAGGGGGCAAGACCTGACGGAGCGCGCCCGTGACATCGGGGCGGGCAAGAAAATCTTGCAGCTGCGCCTGCATGTTTTCGGGCAGGCGCACCAGCGCTGTCATGATATCGCGCGTGTTGAGCACTTGCCAGACAACCGGCAGGGGCACGGACGGCAGCGGCGGCAGCATCATGGCCAGACGCGAAATGCCGACAGCAGCGCGTGCCGCTTCGATGATGCGCGCGGCTTGCTCCAGTGTCGGGCGGGCGGGGGCGGTATCGGGCGCGTCACCGGTTTGCGTGGTCGCAGGGGGGGGCGTTTCAGCGGGCAGGCGCAGCGCCATCAGGCGGTCACCGGATTTAAGCGGCGGCGGTTCTGTCGATACAGGTGGTGCGGCAGGCGGACGAATGGTCTCTTGCGCGGCTTTGGCTTCGGCGTTTTTTGCACGGATGACGGCGATATTCGCACGCAGCGAAAGTCCCTGCATGCGCAGTTCAACCGACACGTCTGTACCGACGGGCAAACTATTGTTGCCGGTCTGGATGACGATATCGCCCTTGGCCGTCGTGATCGTTGTTTCGCCGCGCTGTGTATTATAGCCGCTGATGCGCCCGTCGAGCAGCAGTGTTTTGTTCCGGCTGCCTTCGGTGACACTGGCGGGTGCTGCGGTAACAAGCACGTTTTGAAGCGCGGGGCGGTCACCGCCGCCGCCGGAGGAGGAGCCCGCAGCAGGCGGGCGTGGCGGGGGGAAGCGGGTTTCACTCATGCTCTGCGCTCCCGCTTAAAAATTCAGGCAAGGATTTCCTGCGCCACTTTGGCGGCGATTTTTTCAAGGTCTTCGGCCGTTTCACTATTGGGCGAACGGGTCAGGAACAGCGCCTGCGCACGAATGGCTTCGCGCACGCGCTTGTCTTGCCGGATCAGCCCCATCAGCGGCGGCGTGAATTTCAGGAAATTCTGGCAGGCCTTGGACAGCGTGGTATAGGTCAACTGGCCTTCTTTTTCGCTGCCGGTCATATTGACGACAACGCGGATATTATCCGCGTGTCCGGCGGCATGGCTGAGTTTGATAAAGGCATAGGCATCGGTCAGCGATGTCGGCTCGTCTGTCGATACGACAAAAGTTGTATCCGCACAGGCCGACATATAACGTACGGTGCGGTCGATACCAGCGCCAAGGTCGATGATGATGGCGTCGTAATCTTTGAGCACCATGCGCAGTTGTTCGACAATCTCCTGCAGACGCGGCAAGGGCAAGGACGCCAGCGCGCCCTGACCGGATCGTCCGGCGATAACGTCAAATCCGCCTTCGTCGTGGCGCTCGATGACGCGCGCCATGCCAAGGTTTCCTTCGATCACGTCACTGAGGTCGCGCTTGGCCATCAGCCCCAGCTGCACATCGACGTTGGCAAGCCCCAGATCGCCGTCAAACAGCAAAACTTTCTTGCCCTGTTTGCTGAGCGCGTGGGCAAGCCCGATGGAAAACCACGTTTTGCCAACGCCGCCCTTGCCGGAGGCAACGGCAATCAGCCGCTGCGCGCGTTTGGGTGCAGTGGTGGCGGGCGGGGCGGTTTGCGGGTCTTCGGTGCGTGTCGTCATGGTTTTGATCCTTATGCTTTGCGCTTTTCCGCGTTTTGCGCGGCGGCCGGCGCGGGCATTAGCAGTTCCGCGAGTTTGAGCGGTGTCAGTTCGATGGTGCCATGCGCCACTTGCGGCGTATGGCTGGCAGTACCGAGGGCGAGGCCGGTCTTGGCCGCCGCGCTCAGGATACCGCCCAGACGCCGCGCGAAATCAAGGCGCGTGGCGATCAGGTTTTTGACGCCTAGTACATCAAAAGTCTGTGCCATCTCGGCGGCTTCTTCGGCATCCATACCGGCAGGCATCACCAGCGCGGCGCGAAGATGGGCGCCACTTGCCAGCAGCTTGGCCAGATATTTCATTTCCTGCGGATCGAAAGGATTCAGTCCGCCGGTGTCGATAATAAGCTCGGTGCCCGCCGCGCGGCGCAGTAATTCCTGCAAGGCCTTGGGGTCTTCGGCTGTGTGCAGTTCCAGATCGAGGATATTCAAAAAGGCGGAAAGCTGTTCGATCGCACCGGCGCGGTTGATATCGGTGGTGACAATCAGCGGTTTGCGCCCTGCCATAACGGATTGCGCTGCCAGCTTTGCGGTCATCAGCGTTTTTCCCGCACCGGGCGGGCCGACAAGGATCAGGGGTTTGTGCAGCCCTTCTTCGGCAGGGGCGAATTGGAAGGTGCGGGCAAGCCCCTTGGCCAGCGCACGGCGCGGATCACCGCTGCCATCAAGCGCGGCGGCGGAAATAATCTTCTCGCTGATAACACCGGGTACGCGGTGTTTAAGTAGCACATCGGTGATACGTTCGATGACTTCGTCGGGGTCGAGTTTTTCTTCGTGCGCGGCAGCAGCGGCGGCCTTGCGCGGTACAGCAGCGGCGGTTTCCGTCGGCATGCCTGCGTGTTTTTCCGGCATCGCCGTGATCTGTTCGATGGCGGCGGTGATGCGCACCCAGCCGCTCGGCTCCTCGCGGGTCGACACGATGATGGCGTCGTCGCCCAGCGTCTCTTTGACCAGCCGCAGCGCTTCCTGCATCGATTTTGCTTCAATAGATTTTAAACGCATGGTGTTTCGTCAGTTTCCGTTCAGTTCGTATGCGGGCCGGCTACGTCAGCCGATTTGCGCCAGCGTTTTGATGCGCGCGCGCGGGTGAATTTCGTTTTGCGACATGATGGTGGTTTGCGGGCGGAATCTTTCGATGATCGACCGCACATAGGGGCGAATAGCGGGGCTGGTCAGCAAAACCGGCGCTTCGCCGCGCATGGCCATTTCTTCGTAGGTCGCGCGGACGGACTGGATAAATTGCTGCAGACGGGTCGGCGCCATGGCGAGCTGCTTTTCGTCGCCCTGCCCGACGAGAGATTCTGCGAAGGCCTGCTCCCAGTCGCCCGACAGCGTCACCAGCGGCAAGATGCCTGCATTGTTGCTGTGTTGGTCGCAAATCTGGCGGGCAAGGCGTGCGCGCACATGCTCGGTAATCATCGTGACATTGCCGGTAAAGCCGGTGGCTTCGGCCACGCCTTCAAGGATGGTCGGCAAATCGCGGATAGAGACGCGTTCCGACACCAGATTTTGCAGGACACGCTGAAGGCCGGTGGTGGTGATTTTCGACGGTATAACATCGGCAATCAGCTTTTGGTGTGATTGCGGCAGCTCGTCCAGCAGTTTCTGCGTTTCGGCATAGGACAGCAGGTCGGGCATGTTGTCTTTGATGATCTCGGTGATATGCGTGGTCACAACCGTGGCGGGATCAACAACGGTATATCCGCGGAAATTCGCTTCTTCGCGGTATTCAGGGTTGAGCCAGAGGGCGGGCAGGCCGAAAGTCGGTTCGCGCGTTTGTTCGCCCGGCAAATCCATGTTGTCGCCCGAGGGGTTCATGCAGAGCAGCATATCGGGGCGAATTTCGCCGCGGCCGGCCTCGATTTCTTTGATACGCACGACATAGCTATTGGCGGGCAGCTGCAAATTATCCTGTATACGCACGGACGGCAGGATGAAGCCCATGTCTTCCGCCAGCTGTTTGCGCAGGCCTTTGATCTGTTCGGTCAGACGGCCTTTTTCGGGATTGTTGACGAGGGGGAGCAGGCCATAGCCCAGCTCCACACGGATGGTGTCAATGGCGAGAGATTTTGCGATGGGCTCTTCGGCCACAGGCGTTTTTGCGGTAATCGCTTTTTGTTCGGCGGTTTTGATATCGGCCTCCTGCGCGCGCAGGCGGACGGTGTTCCAGGCCAGATAGCCGGTGATGCCCGACATAACGGCGAAGGGAAAGAACGGGATGCCCGGCAGAATGCCAAGCGCGAGCAAAAGGCCGGAGCTGACGCCGAGCGCCTGCGGGTAGCGGCTGAGTTGTGAAAAGACCGCCTTGTCGGCAGAGCCGCGCACGCCGGCCTTGGAGACCAGCATACCGGCGGCAATCGAAACGATCAGGGCGGGGATCTGGCTGACAAGGCCGTCGCCGATGGTCAGGTGGGTGTAAATATCCGCAGCATCGCCCACATCCAGCCCGCGCTGGGCAGAGCCGATGATGATACCGGCAATGCCGTTGATAAAGACGATCAGCAGACCGGCGATGGCATCGCCACGTACAAATTTCGCCGCACCGTCCATGGCGCCGAAAAAGGTGCTTTCCTGCTCCAGCTCGCTGCGCCGCGTGCGGGCTTCGTTTTCATCGATCAACCCCGACGACAGGTCGGCGTCGATCGCCATTTGTTTGCCGGGCATGGCATCCAGACTGAAACGCGCGGCGACTTCGGCGATACGTCCCGCACCTTTGGTGACGACGACGAAATTCACGATGGTCAGGATGGCGAAAACGATAATCCCGATCACAAAATTGTCCTGCATCACGAAACTGCCGAAGGCTTCGATGACATGGCCGGCCGCAGCATTGCCTTCATGGCCGTTGGCAAGGATCAGGCGGGTGGAGGCGAGGTTAAGCGCAAGGCGGATCATGGTGGCGACGAGCAGAATGGTCGGAAAAGCACTGATTTCCAGCGGCTTTTCGATGAACAAAACCGTCATCAGGATCAAGACAGAAAAAGCAAAGGACAGCGCAAGGCAGATATCAAGCAGGAAGGCCGGCATCGGCAGCACCAGCGCGACGATGATCGCCATGATGCCGACGGCAAACAGAATGTCGCTGCGGATTCTAAAGCCGCTTATTCTGCTGCCGATAGAGGCCGTCCCTGTCTCTGCCATTTCTTATGCTCCGCTTTCCGGCACGGGCAGGCCTGCTTCGCTGTATTCCTTGATCTTGTTGCGCAGCGTACGGATCGAAATGCCGAGAATATTTGCGGCATGGGTGCGGTTGCCAAGGCAATGCTCCAGCGTGTTCAGGATCAAATCGCGCTCCACATCCGCAACGGTGCGCCCGACCATTGTGGAGGTGGCGGCGTTCTGCCCGACAGCGGTTTTCTCGGCCGAGCCACCCGCGCCCTGCGCGGCTTGCACCGTGTTTATATTTTGTGCCGCTTGCGCGGTATTGATGTTTTGCGCCGCTTGTGCGGCGAGTGCCGCCTTTTGACCGCCCAGCATAATCGCGCCGGGTTCAATCAGGGCTTCCATCGACACCAGAATGGCGCGGTGCATGGTGTTTTCCAACTCGCGCACGTTGCCCGGCCAGCGGTGGGCGCGCAGCTTTTCCGCCGCGGCTTCGGAAATTTCCTTGGTATCAATGCCGTTTTGCTCGCTGTATTTGGCGGCGAACATTTTGGCCAGCGGCAAAATGTCGGCAGGGCGTTCGGCCAGCGAGGGCAGCTCCAGATTGACGACATTCAGGCGGAAATAAAGATCTTCGCGGAACTGTCCAGCGCGCACAGCTGCTTCCATGTCGCGGTTCGATGTGGCGACGAGGCGGATATCGATTTTGACAGGCGCCGTGCCGCCAACGCGGTCGATGACGCGTTCCTGTATTGCGCGCAGCAGCTTGGCTTGCAGCGAGGGATGCATTTCGGTGATTTCATCCAACAGCAGCGTGCCGCCATTGGCCTCTTCGAACTTGCCGATGCGGCGCGCGACAGCGCCGGTAAAAGAGCCTTTTTCATGTCCGAAAAGCTCGGATTCCAAAAGGCTTTCGGGGATCGCAGCGCAGTTGAGCGAGATAAACGGCCCGTTCGCGCGCTTGCTTTTCTGGTGGATGTAGCGCGACATGACTTCTTTGCCTGTGCCCGACTCTCCGGTAATCAAGACGCTGGCTTCCGACGGCGCGATGCGGTCTGCGATTTGCAAAACGGCCTTCATCGAAGGATCTCCCGCGATCATCGCGCTGCTTTCTTCGGTGATCGCCTGCAAGACGGCGGCGATGAGTGCGGCATCCGGCGGCAGGGGGATGTATTCCTTCGCGCCAGCCTTGATCGCGCGCACGGCGGCGGCGGCGTCATTGTCGATGCCGCAGGCGATAACGGGAATGACAAAACGCTCGGCTTCCAGAAATCCCATCAGGGCAGAGATGTTTTGCTTGACGTCGACCATCATCAAATCCGCCCCGCGGCCGGCGCGCAGCGCACCCATCGCCTGTTCGATATCTTCGCAATGCGTGACCTTGGCCCCGCGGCCAATGGCAATTTTGCCGGCGGTGCTGATTTGTCCGTTCAGGCTGCCTACGATCATCAGGCGCATGGGTATTCGGTCTCCGTCTGTCTAAGTGCGGTCGTGGTCTGCGGCGGTAAAGCGTGTCAGCTCGACGTGCGGTCGGACTTGACGATTTCCGTCATGGTCACGCCGAGGCGGTCTTCGACCACAATCACTTCGCCGCGTGCGACAAGGCGGTTGTTGACGTAGATGTCGATAGCTTCGCCGACCTTGCGGTCAAGTTCTACCACCGCGCCGCGGCCAAGTTTCAGGAGCTGGCTGACCTGCATCGACGATTTGCCGAGCACGGCAGAGATTTGCACCGGAATGTCGTAAATGGCGTCGATGTCTTTTTTGCGGACTTCGGTCGTCAGGCCTTGTTCGACTTCTTCGAATTCGATGGTTTGGTTGGGATCGTTGGACATTTGGGATCTCCCCTGGGTTTGAAAAAGTTATTCAGTGGTTTCGATGGTCTTGTGCATCACGGCAATCGCCTGGGCGAATTCCATTTCAATCTGCGCCGACAGGCGGTCGTACATGCGCTCCGCGCCGCCATCCGCCCATTCCACGCGGCAATCCGAAGGGCCGAGGTTGTCATCGGCAATCAAAATCATCTTGCCGGCAAAGCCGCGGTCAAGCGCAAGGCGGTCGATGCGGTCTTTCAGTGCCTCCATATGCTGCACGGGCACCATGACGGCGATGCGCTGTTCGTCCTTGCGTACGTCGAGTGCGGAGATAATGACGCGCTCGATCTCCGCCAGTGAAAAACGTTCAGCCATCTGCGGCAGCAGTTTGTGGGTGACGCGCAGCGCCAGCCTTGCGGCGGCAGCCATATTTTCAATCTCGCGGCGGTCTTCGGCGGCGACGAGTCTTTCCATCTGCGCGATCAGCGTATCGAGAAGTTTTTGCGTTTGCAGTTCCTGCGCCGCGCGCGCTTCGGTCGCGGCTTCCTGTTTGCCTTGCGCATAGGCCTGCGTTTTGGCCAGCATCAGCTGTTCTTCCGAATAGCTGGCAGAGGGCTTTTCTGCAGGGGCGGGTTTGTCAAAGTCGTTGGTGTCGAACAAAAACTTTTTCATTTCGCCGTCGTTTTTAGTAGATGAGCTCATCTTCATCCTTCGACGTTACAATGGTGATCTCGCCGCGGTCGGCAAGGTCTTTGGCGGTGGTGACAAGGCTTTGCTGCGCTTCTTCGACTTCTTTGAGGCGCACGGGGCCCATGGCGGACATGTCTTCCTTCATGATCTTGCCCGCGCGTTCCGACATGTTGGAGAAGAACAGGTCTTTCATCGCGTCGGAGGCGCCCTTGAGCGCAATCGGCAGTTTTTCTTTGTCGGCAGAGCGGATAAGCGTCTGGATCGCGCCGGGGTCGAGCTTGCCGAGGTCTTCGAAAGTGAACATCAGGCTACGGATGCGTTCTGCCGCGTCCGGGTTGCGCTCTTCGAGGGAGGACATGAACTTGCCTTCCACCGTGCGCTCGAGGTTGTTGAAAATTTCGGCCATGATCTCGTAGCTGTCGCGGCGGCTGGCGCGTGACAGGTTGGGCATAAATTCGCTGCGCAGGGTTTTTTCGACGTCGTCGAGAACTTCTTTCTGTACTGCCTCCATGCGCAGCATGCGCATGACGACTTCCATCGCAAAGCCTTCGGGCAGATGCGCCAGCACCTTGGCCGCGTGTTCCGGCGTGATTTTGGACAAAACAACGGCGACGGTCTGCGGGTATTCTTTTTGCAGATAGGTCGCAAGGATGTCTTCGTTGACGTTGGAGAGCTTCTCCCACATCGTGCGGCCGGCAGGGCCGCGGATTTCTTCCATGATATTCTGGACTTTGTCTTTGCCCAGAACTTTCATGAGAAGCCGTTCGGTTGAATCCAGCGTACCGACGAGGGAGCTGGTCGAGGTCATGCTCTCTGCAAATTCGATAAACAGCCGCTCGATCACGGTAGAGCTGACCTTGCCGAGGTTCGACATGGTGTGCGAGAGGCTGAGAATTTCTTCTTCGTCCAGTTGCTCGAATATCTTGGCGGTATATTCCTCGCCCAGAGACAAAAGCAGGATCGACGCCTTTTCGGTGCCGGTCAGGGTACGGTAATCTTCACGAACGCGCATCTATCAACTCTCCTGCGACATCCATTGGCGGATGACGGAAACGGTTTCGTTCGGGTGGTTGGTGACAAGTTCGCTGATCTTTTGGACCGACGATGCCTTTACCTTACCCTCGACCGACGTCATGTCGATCATACTGTCAAGCTCTCCCGCGGCCATGCCGGCGCCGGCCATACCGGTCAGCATCCCTTGCGGGCCGGCAAGCTGTGCCTGCGCCCCTTGCGATCCCAGCAGCGGCGGCATGTCGTCCGCAGAATGTCCCGCCGAAGAAGTGGCGGTTCTGGCGGCGGCAGCGAAATGCGAAATCAGCGGGCGGAAAACGGCAAGAATGGCGAGGACGGCGACAAGGCTGAGTGCCAGCGTTTCGGCAAGCCCCAGCAGCTCGGCGCGCGGAAAGCCGAGGATGCTGTCATCCTTGAGCGGCCCGTCGAAAAAATCTGTTTCGGCGAAGGGCATGTTCAGCACTTCGACCGTATCGCCGCGGCCTGCGTCGAAGCCGACGGCAGATTTGACGAGCGTTGCGATCTTGTCGAGTTCGTCATCGGAGCGCGGCACGTAAGTTTTCGGCGCCGTCCATTCTTTGGGGGCGTCTTCCGGCTTCGCCGCATTCGCGTCGGTTTCATAGCGGCCATCGACCACAACCGCGATCGACAGGCGTTTGACTTCGCCCGCGGCGCGCACAACGCTTTCAACGGTTTTGCTGATTTCAAAATTGGTGACTTCTTCGGTGCGGCTGGCTTTGTTGCCTGCCTGCGTCGCGCCGCCCGCGCCGCCGGGCAGGCCGGGCAGGTTGGTTTCCACGGTTACCGGCGCGCCGCCCGTGCTGGCGGCACTGTCCTGACTTTCGTCGGTGACACTCTGGGTCGAGCGCACGACCTGACCATCGGGGTTATAGGTTTCCGAATTGCGGCTGACGATGTCAAAGTTCAGCTCTGCCGTCACATTCGCGCGGACGCGGCCAAAACCGACAACGCGGCCGACAAGGTCTTCGACCGAACGGGTGACGCGCTGTTCGTATTTCTGGCGCATATCTTCGCTGCCGCGCGCGGTCGCGCCCGTCGTATCGGCATCTTCGCCGCGGGCGAGCAGATTACCGCTCTGGTCGATAATGGCAACGTGGCTGGCTTTCAATTGCGGTACGGCGGCAGCAATCAGGTGCTGGATCGATTGTATTTGTTCATTGCCAAGGCCGTCATTGCCGCGCAGGCTGACGAAAACGCTGGCGCTGGCGGGGCGGGTGTCACGGCTGAACAATTCGCGCTGCGGCAAGACCAGATGCACACGCGCGCTACGGATTTGTGCAAGCGTACCAACGGTACGCGATAATTCGCCTTCAAGCGCGCGCAGCTGGTTGATGTTCTGGCGGAAACTGGTTTCACCAAACGATTGTTTCTGGTCGAAAAGCTCGTAGCCCATCGACCCCTGACGCGGCAGGCCTTCTTGTGCCAGCAGCATGCGGGCGCGGCCGACATCTTTGTTTGGAACAGATATTTGTGTGCCGTCATCGCTCATGCGGTAATTGACGCGGGTGTTGTCCAGCTTGGCGGCAATCTCGGTCGAATCCGCTGTGGACAGGCCGGTGTAGAGCAGGGTCATGCTCGGCGTGCCGCTGCGCGCCATGATGAAAATGAAAAACACGACAAGGCCAAACACCGTCAACGCCATGACGGCGAGACGTCCGGCGCCCATATTTTTCAGCGAGTCAAAAAATGAATCCACGTGCGGTCACCTTGCCTTGGCTGTTCAAACAAGGGAATCCCGGCGTATAGCAAAATGTCATAGAAACCCGAAACCCCACTTTTCACAGTAACGAATTTTTAGGAACTAGGCAAATTTTGCCTGTCGATGCTCCCGCGCTTCGTCACAGTAGCTGGGACATTCAATAATCATGCCGCAGGCCATACTCTTTAATAATATGGGGTGCATACTGAAAAAACAAATAATAAATCGTTGTTTTTTATATATATTCTATAGACTAGGGTGGCTGCAAAAGTAAATATTTGGTTAATTAAGTATTAATATAAAGTTAACAATGTATTAACTAAATATTAACAAGTAAAATATATGAAATTGTTCAAAAATCACGTTGTTTTTCTTATGCTTTACTTGAAATTTGTAGACAAATGGAGTAACATTAAAAGTGTAGGAGTAGGTTACCTGTAGGGGGTAACCGCCACAGTGCGATAGGATCATAGAATATGATTGAATCTGTCGGCACAGCATCTGTGCAAGGAGCTTCCCTGAGGATAAGTCCTCAGGCGGGAAGTTCTTATGCCGTTTCTAGCGCTGCTGTCGCTGCGGTTCAAGCCGATTTGCCCAAATATGGCACGCGTCTGGCCGTGCGTCTGGATAGTGCCGCGCAGCGCGCGATCCTTGAAGTGCGCTCCAGCGAAACCGGCGAAGTCGTCAATCAATATCCCAGCGAAGCGCAAATGCGCGCCTTCAAGCAGGCTGCCAGCCTCGATGCCGCCCAGCAACAGGCCGCAGCGCGCCAGCAGGCCGCCGCGCCACAACCCGCTCCCGTAAGTCCGAGAACGGAGATTGCACCGCAGCAGCAGCAAACCCAGAGCATAGCACCGGTGCCACAACAGCAAACTCAAAGCATCGCACCGGCGCCGCTGCCACAGCAGGCAGCGCCTGCGCGCCCCAATCTGCAGATTGCGCCCTCTGCGCCGCAGACGGCAACGCCGGCACCGGAATTGAGCAGCGGTAGCTCAGGCAGCAGCGAGGGCGTGCTGGTATAAACGTGGTTTTTATAAAGCTGCACGTAAAAAAGCCGACTGTTTCCAGCCGGCTTTGTTTGTTTATACGGGGTGCTTTGCTCTATTAAGGACGCGCTTTGCGCTGTAATCAGGCAATAATGGGGTCTGATGGCTCCGACGGCGGGGTGGCGGGGGCATCGCCTTCGGTTTTTGCTGCGGGTTTTTGTTTCATCAGGCCGGCGGCGATATTGCGGTTGATGTCGATCAGGGTTTGTATTTTTCCCGGTGTCGGTTCCACCAGAATATCGGTCGAGCGCTTGAAGACGAAAACGCCGAGCGAAGCAATGTTGTTCTTGAGGTCTTGCGGCAGAGGGTGCGCTTCGTTCATCGCATCGTTGACAAAAACCATCCAGAGCTTGCGGTTGTATTCAACGGCGTCGCCGATGTCGGTGAGCGGGACTTTCTCCTCGCCGTCAAGGCGCTTGGCAAGCTCTTCTAGCTGGCGGGCGGATTTGAGCAGAACTTTGCCTTCCAATGCGCGCTGGTCGGTTTCCGCCGCGGTATTGCCGTAGGCATCGGCCGCCTGGCCATAGGGGTTCTTATTTGACATTGGACAGTAGCTCCGTTTCGTATTCGATAAGGTGACGCGCTTCTTTCAGCGCTTTGTAGTACTGGCCGTTGAGAATGAAATCGTTGATCTTCATAAAATAGGGCGCGGTGCTGGGCGCGGCGGCCTGAATATCGCTGATCTGGTCGAAATAGGTTTCATGAATGGGCTTTGCATCCGCCGCCAGATACATCAATTGAATGGTGAAATAGATGCGCTTGCAGGGCGATGTCGCTTCCTGTTCGCGCATGATGTCTTTTTCACGCAGGATCGGCGCGGCGCCTTCGATATGCAGGCGCGTACGGTTTTCATCGTTGGTGATGAGCGCGGTGCCGATGATGATGCGTTCGGAAGGTTTGAGGTCGATGATAAGGGCCATGAGATTCTCTCCGGATTCAAACGCGGAATTCTTCCGCTATGTATAGTTCATTATCGCACAAAAGCCTTAAAAAAGAAGCAAAAAGAGCCTCTGTGCGTGGTTTATTTTTTTGTGACTCTCCCATTGAAACGCATACCCTGTCATACCGGCGCAGGCCGGTATCCAGTGCGCGAAGC
>JAUXOC010000035.1 GCA_030682495.1 Alphaproteobacteria bacterium
GAGACGGTACCGACATTTCCACGCGGTGCAGCGTGCCGATGCCGCGGTCTGCCGGTTTGACAGGCTGCCCGTCGACGCCATAGGCATAGTTCTGCCCCACTTCGCGCTGGCGTATCCACGGCAATATAAGACTATTCCAGACGTTTGAATGTTTACTGCGTATATTGACAGTGGAATCATCCAGCCGCGCCACGATGTCATGCGCTTCGACATGCGCGCCTGTAATATGTTCAAAATTTTTCGACAAACGCCGCACAAGTCCTGCATGCACTGGACGCGGCTCGACCAGCACGGTTTTATATCCGTCAATCGCCATCATCTGCGCGGCGGTACAGCCCATTGAATGCGCGCCGATCACGGGCTTGCCGCGTATCTCCAGCGGCGCGCCGTCTGCCCCTTTGAAAGCGCCCGTGTTGATCTTCGCTTCCAGCTCTTTTGTGTATTTGTAAAGCGCGCCAGACTGCCCGCGCATGCCGCCGATAGCCATTTGCTGCAAGTCCATAAACGTATCGCCGATATTGTCGTCGGATTCCAACCCCGGCATCGCAATCATCACGCGTTTGCTGTCTTTGTGATAGAGCGCGACAAAGTGCGCGCCGTGCAGGGCGCGGTCTGTATTGCCCGCATCGCGCCGCTTGTCTGACAGATGGTCGATGACAACCCAAGGGCTGTCCGGCTGACCAAAGGCATGATCCATCGCCGCGCCCATATTGAACGTGTTTTTGGCGCGCAGATTGAAATTGTAATTGAGGTGGTCTTTCACCTCGTTCCCGTTCGCACCGATGTAATAGGCAGCGTAAATACCGATCAAGGCATCGCGCAGCGGAATGCCGCCCGCCTCTTTATCCGCGTGGAATGTCAGACTATCTAGCTGCCACACCCTGTGCGCCCCTTGATTGAATTCATTCATATTCTAAAGCAAAGCCGTAAAAAAAGCCTAAACCCACCAAAAGAAAACGGCCCGTATCCATCGGACGCGGGCCGTTTGTCTTGAAAAGCCAGCGAAATCAACCGTTGACGGTTTCTTTCAGCTCTTTGCCGGGCGTGAATTTCACGCGGTTGGCGGCTTCGATCTGGATGGCTTCGCCCGTGCGCGGGTTGCGGCCGGTGGTGGCCTCGCGGCGGGAGACTTTGAACGTGCCGAAACCGACAAAGCGGGCTTCGCCGCCGTTTTTCAGCTCTGCGCCGATGCCTTCAAAGGCGAGATCGAGGATTTCCGCAATGGCGGTTTTGGACAGGTCGCTCTTTTTGGAGGCGATGTAGTCGATGAGCTCGTTCTTGTTCACGGGAAGTCTCCCTTCATCTGTTGTTTAAAAATACCCGCAAATAAAAAACGCGTGGGGTGTGCCCCCGTTGGTTTCAGGGCGATGCCCTGAAAATGCGCTGTTTGCCTTGCGTGATATGTTTATCCTGCGACGATATGGCGCCGATTTCAATGGTGAATGACGTCTTTTTCCTTGTTTTCTGCCGTTTTTGCCGTAACACCCTCGGCCGGTTTATCCTCTATCGGCTCCGGCATTCTGACAAGTGCATGCGCCAGAACTTCCGTAATCACCGTCATCGGCACGATTTCGAGGCCTTTTTTGACGTTATCCGGAATTTCGGCAAGGTCTTTGACGTTTTCTTTCGGGATCAGCACCTTGGTGATGCCGCCTCGCAGCGCCGCGAGCAGTTTTTCCTTGAGCCCGCCAATGGGCAGCACCTGACCGAGCAAATCAACCTCGCCCGTCATCGCCACATCTTTGCGCACGGCAATGCCCGTCAGGCACGACACGATGGACGTCACCATGGCGCAGCCTGCGGAGGGGCCATCCTTGGGTGTTGCGCCTTCGGGGACGTGAACGTGAATGCCCAGATGCTCCAGCGTCTCTATTTTGATGCCGAGCGACGGCGCGCGGGATTTTATGATCATCTCCGCGACCTGAATGGACTCTTTCATCACATCGCCCAGCTTGCCGGTCATGGAGACCTTGCCCTTGCCGCCTGGGAAGGTGACGGATTCAATCTGCAAAAGCTCGCCGCCGACTTCCGTCCAGGCAAGGCCGGTAACGCAGCCGATGCGGTCTTGCTCGTCGGCCTGACCATAGCGGTAGCGCGGCACGCCCGCGTATTTTTCGATATTCTTCGGCGTGATCGCGATGCTGTCTTTTTTGCCCAGCATGATTTCCTTGATCGCCTTGCGCGAGAGGTTGGACAATTCACGCTCCAGACTGCGCACCCCTGCCTCCCGCGTGTAATAGCGGATCAGGTGGCGCAGCGCGGCGTCGTTGATGCTGAATTCGGCTTTCTTCAGGCCGTTCGCCTCCGTCGTCTTGTCTTGCAGGTGACGGCGCGCAATTTCAACCTTTTCGTCTTCGGTATAGCCGGAGATACGGATGATCTCCATACGGTCGAGCAGCGGGCGCGGCAAATCAAGCGTATTGGCCGTGCAAATAAACATCACGTCCGACAGGTCGTAATCGACTTCAAGGTAATGATCGTTGAATGTATTGTTCTGTTCGGGGTCGAGAACCTCCAGCAGCGCCGCCGCAGGGTCGCCGCGCCAGTCATGCGCCAGCTTGTCGATCTCGTCGTGCTGGAACAGCGGGTTCGATGTCTTGGCTTTTTTCATGCCCTGCACGATGCGTCCGGGCATGGAGCCGATATAGGTACGGCGGTGGCCGCGGATTTCGGATTCATCGCGCACGCCGCCCAGCGACATACGGACGAAATTGCGCCCCGTCGATTTGGCGATGGATTTACCGAGCGAGGTTTTCCCCACGCCGGGCGGGCCGACGAGGCAGATGATCGGCCCCTTGACCTTGCCCGCGCGGTGCTGCACGGCCAGATATTCAAGGATGCGTTCCTTGACCTTTTCAAGCCCGTAGTGGTCTTTTTCCAGCACGTTTTCGGCGAATTTGAGGTCTTTGATGATCTTCGATTTCTTGTTCCAAGGTACGCCCAGCATCCAGTCGAGGTAATTGCGCACAACGGTTGCTTCGGCCGACATCGGGCTCATCTGGCGCAGCTTTTTCAGCTCGGCCGTGGCCTTGTTCTTGGCTTCTTTCGTCATGCGGGCTTTTTTGATTTTCTCTTCCAGCTCGGCCAGTTCATCAAGGCCGTCTTCGCCTTCGTTCAGCTCCTTCTGGATCGCCCGCATCTGTTCGTTGAGGTAATATTCGCGCTGCGTTTTTTCCATCTGGCGCTTGACGCGGCCACGGATGCGCTTTTCGACTTCCATGACGCTGATCTCGCCTTCCATGAAGGCAAAAATCTGCTCCAGCCGCTCGGCCACGTTGAGGCTTTCCAGCAGTTTTTGACGATCCGGAATTTTCAAAGACAGGTGCGAGGCAATCGTATCGGCCAGTTTGGCCGCATTGTCGATCTGCCCGATCGAGGCGACGATTTCCGGCGGGATTTTACGGTTGAGCTTCACATACTGGTCAAACTGCGACACACAGGCGCGCATCAGACCATCAATCGCTTCGCCGCCGATCTCGCGCTCTTCGACTTCGGAAGAAAAGGCCTCGAAATATTCTGATTTGTCGGTATAGGATACGATCTGCACGCGCTTGTGCCCTTCGACCAGCACCTTGACCGTACCATCGGGCAGCTTCAGCAATTGCAGCACTGTGCCGAGCGTGCCGATGTCATACAAATCACCCGGCGTCGGGTCGTCCTGCTGCGCGGATTTCTGTGTCACCAGCAAAACTTTTTTGCCATCCGCCATCGCGCTTTCGAGCGCGCGCACGGATTTGTCGCGGCCGACGAAAAGCGGCACGATCATGTGGGGAAAAACCACAATATCGCGCAGCGGGAGTACCGGATGTTTTTCGCCGACGGTGACGGTTTCGTGTTGCATATATATTCCTGTCCTGTTCCAAGTGCCAAAGTGATGATGCCGAGGGGGCGCGAAAACCTAACCCACATCATGCACGGAAAACATTTACATTTCGCAAACAGGCGTTTTTTGTAAAAATCCGGCCGATTTTGGTCAATTTCAGGTGTTTTTTGGTGATTTAGACCCGTTTTTACGCGCTATTGCCCTGCCCTTAAACCTAGATTTAGAGCCTTTTATTAATAAAACAAGAGAAAAGCGCAAAACGGGTGTTTTTTGCGCTTTTTAGGTGATTTTCGTCCCAAAACGGGGGGAGCCGAGCTATTTTTTGGGAATTATATATTTAGCTACCCCTCCACACGCGCCATGCCGCCTTGCGGCGGCATCCGGTGCGGCGAAGCCGCATTTATACATGCGCATTCGCGCAGGCCAGACCCCGCCCTGCGGCGGGGTGGAAGATGGGCATCTAAATATATAATTCCCTATTTTTTATCCGAAGCCGGAAAGAAAAGCCGAAAAATCATTCGCCCGCCGCCAGTGTTTTAGCCAAAAGCTCGCAGTCCGTCTCTTTAAATGCGCCCGCCTGCATCTGCTGGCGCGCCAGTGCCATACCGATCATCTTCAGCATTTTGCCCTGATAGATATAATATTCGTTCAGCACCACGATGGAGATGTATCTGGCCTTGCTCCGCTCGACCCGATGCGCGTTCCAGAGATCAGCCTGCTCGTCCTTCAGCCCCTTGCGCCACGCGACGAAGGCTTTGACGTGACGGCTCTTGTCGGCTTTGAAAAAGCCATCATGGGTCAGGCAATGTTCCATCTCGGCAGAGCGGTGGAAAATCTTCATATCCACCTCCATGCTGGCCGCAAACCGCGCTTCAAGCGCTTCAAGCTCCGCCAGTTGTTCCGGCGTCAGATTTTTGGTCGCGGCTTCATAGGCGGCCTTTGCCCTGCGCATCTGGTCGTCCATAGGCAGTTCGGGTGCTGGCGTTTGTGCGGGCACGGGTATTTGCGTAGCCTCTGGCGCAGACGTTTGTGGCGCGACCTGCGCCTGTTCAGGCGGCGGCTCCGGCACCGCAAGGTCGGCGCGAACGGCCAGCGATAGAGAGCCCGCAAAAACAACTGCCAAAACAAAGACAGGCACTAAAACCTTCAGGCGCATGGGATTTCCTTTGATGCAAAAACGGGAGAGCCCGAAAACCCTCCCGCTTTCACTGTTCATGATCCGAAAACCGCGCGATCAGGCGGCTTTCTTGTCTTCGCCGAAGGGCTGGCGTTCAACAATCTGGTCAATCAGGCCGAAGGCTTTCGCTTCTTCGGCAGACATGAAACGGTCACGCTCCAGCGCTTCTTCGATCTGGTTGATTTTCTTGCCGGTGTGCTTGACGTAGATTTCGTTCAGACGCTTGCGCAGGCTGAGGATTTCTTTCGCCTGAATTTCGATATCGGTCGCCTGACCTTGCGCACCGCCGGAGGGCTGGTGCACCATGACACGCGAATTGGGCAGGCTGTAGCGTTTTCCTGCCGTGCCCGCAGCCAGAAGCAGCGAGCCCATAGAGCAAGCCTGACCAATGCAAACCGTGGCCACATCGGGTTTGATGTATTGCATGGTGTCATACATCGCAAGGCCGGAGGTCACAACGCCGCCCGGCGAGTTGATGTAGAAATAAATATCTTTCTTCGGGTTTTCTGCTTCGAGGAACAGCAGCTGCGCGCAAATGAGCGTCGAAACATAGTCGTTGACCTGACCGGAGAGGAAGATGATCCGCTCTTTGAGGAGGCGGGAGAAAATATCGTAAGAGCGTTCGCCGCGCGCCGTCTGTTCGACGACCATCGGGATCAGCGTGTTCATTTGTTCCGGCGTGTAAGTCATTATGTACCCCTTTGTGTTTTTTTATCGCTGTCCCCTGCCCCATGCAAAGAAAGGGGGCGGTCAGCAAAACTGACCGCCCCATCATAGCAAGCCTGAAAGATGAATTTAAGGCTTTTTTTTAGGCTGCAGGACCTTGCTTTTTCGGCGCGGGCCTCTTCAAGGAACGTTCCTTTTTAGCAGGGGCCGCTTTGTCGTCGTTGGAAACGGCGGCAGTAGCAGCTTGCTGCTGTTTCAACGCTTTGAGCGACGGGGTCCAGAACTCTTCGTACTGCGACAGTGCGGTGACCATTTCGGGGCGCACGGCGGTCGATTTGACTTTCGCGCCTTTGCTGTTGGTCAGCTCAACGTCGGAGTTGATCGCAGCTTTGATGTCAGCAGCGGTCTTCGGAACGAAAGATTCGCGGTATTCTTTGCGGTCTGCAGGAATAGAGAAGGCTTCGTGCAGGGTCGCTTTGGCAGTACCGACGATGATTTCGCTCACAACGCCCATTGCTTTGGCTTGTTCAGCCGAGAGCCAGGTGTCACGGTTCAGGACGGTATTCCAGAAATCGTGGTTCAGACCGGTGTGGCGGACATAAATGTCGACCAGATCTTCTTTCAGGCGGTTGGTGAAATCCGCGCCGATTTCGATGTCGGTCAGCTGGGTCGACTGGCCGTTACCGGACAGCGGCTGGTGAATCATGTATTTGGAGCTGCGGGTCATCTTGCGCTCGTCACCGGCAACCAGCAGGATCGAGCCCATAGAGGCCTGATAACCCGTGCCAATCGTGGTGATTTTCGCATCGATGGAACGCATGACGTCATAGATCGCGAGGCCGGCGATAACCGAACCACCCGGGGAGTTGACGTACATGGTGATCGGCTCTTTGCTCTTGCCTTCGCCGCTGAGATCCGAGTTCAGGTACAGCAGGGATGCGCAAACGATGGAAGCCATCGTGTCTTCAACCTGGCCTTCGACCAGAATGATGCGCTTCTTCAGCAGCAGGGAATAAAGATCATAGCCACGCTCGCGGCCGTTTTCGATTTCCGTCACGGACGGGATCGTACGGGGAGCATTGGTCGGACCGCCACCGACGTTTGCGGTCACTTTGTAAAGAGCTTTGGAGCCCGCTTCATCAAGGTAAGTATCAAGCGGCTTACCTTCGGCGCTCGCCTGCAGCATGCTGTGCAGATAGTCAGCGGCCTTGTCGGCAATTCGCGCTCTTTGTGCAGGATCGTTATCTTTTGTCATCTTTCAGGTTTCCTTTGCTTGCCAGTTTTTTTTAATTGAAGGCACACACGTCGATTACACAACGTTATTGAGCAGTCGTTTTTGAATAGAGTTATTGTAACCCAGTTTTCAGAAACGGAGGAAACGTTTTTTTTACTTTTTCTTTACTTTTTGTCTTTTTTAGATCAAAAAAGCGCTTTTTAAGTAATTAAATTACTTTTGAGCTGCTTTTTTTGTCTTTTTCGGAGGTTCCTGCTCCGCGACCTTGGTCAGTTCGTCGATGCTGACGTCCTTAGAATCGACCTTGACCTGCCCCAGAATGAAATCGACCACTTTTTCCTCATAAACGGGCGCCTTGAGGTTTTCCAGCGCCTGCGGGTTCTTTTGGTAGAATTCAAAAACCTGCTTTTCCTGACCGGGATAGCGGCGGGCTTCGTTGATAACAGCCTGCTGCAATTCGGGCATGGTGACTTCGATTTTGTTGGCGCGGCCGATTTCGGCAAGAACCAGACCCAGCTTCACGCGGCGCAGGGCGATCTCTTTATACTCTTCGCGCTCTTCGGGCGTGCCGACATCATCATGCGAATGATGTTCGCCGTTATGATCGTGCGGGCCCTGTACCTGATGCAGGATGCCTTCAAATTCGGCATCGACCATGCCGGCGGGCACGGTGAAGTCATGTTTCTCGTCCAGCACATCCAGCAGCGCACGTTTCAGCGTCATGCGCGCGACTTGATCGTATTCGCGCTGCATTTGCTTGACGACTTCTTCTTTCAGCTTGTCGAGCGTTTCCATGCCCAGCAGCGCCGCAAAGGCGTCATCAATCTTCGGCACAACCTGACCGCGCAGTTCCTTCACGTTGACTTCGAATACAGCAGCAACGCCTTGCAGCGCTTCGTGGCCGTAATCTTTGGGGAAGGTCACGCTGACGGTGCGCTTGTCGCCCGCTTTCGCGCCGACCAGCTGCTCTTCAAACGTATCGATAAAGCTGTTCGAGCCGAGCTCCAGCGGGAAATCGTCGCCCTTCATGCCGGGGAACGGTTGGCCGTCAACGGTACCATCAAAATCGATGAGGACGATATCGCCCTTTTGAGCCGCGCGTTTTTCTTCGACCGTTTCGCTGGTTTTGTTGCTCTCGGCGATGCGCCCCAGCGCGTCGGCCACTTCTTTGTCAGACGGCTTGGCGACCAGCTTTTCCAGCTTGATGTCATCCAGCGCGGCGACTTTGATTTCCGGCAGGATTTCAATTGCCATGGTGTATTCAAGCCCCGTCGCCTCGTCGAAGGTCTTCACTTCGATTTTCGGGCGCATCGCGGGGCGCAGATTGTTTTCGTTGATCGCTTTCAGCGTGCTGTCGTTGACAGCGCTTTCCAGCACTTCGCCCATCACGGCTTTGCCGTATTTGGATTTCAACAGCGGCAGCGGAATTTTGCCGGGGCGGAAGCCGGGCATTTTCACCGTCTTGCCCAGTTCAACCAGACGCTCGTTGATCTTCTCGTCGATCTCCTGCGCCGTCATGGTCACGGTGAATTCGCGCAGCAGGGCTTCCTGTTTGGTCTGGGTGATTTGCATCTGAAAAACTTTCTTTGTCTGGTTCGTTGTCTTTATGTCTGTCTGTTGTCATCTCGTCGGCGCATGGTGCGGGCGGAGGGACTTGAACCCACACGTCTTGCGACACCGGAACCTAAATCCGGCGCGTCTGCCAATTCCGCCACGCCCGCAAAGCGCCAATCCGGCACGGAAACAAGCCCCCGCACCTTGTGAATAGCCCGACATACATAGGAAAAACGGCGCTTTGGTGCAAGGACTAAAATGCGCCCTGCCCGCCCGCGGCACTGTGATTAGCCCGGTTTTTAGGTAAAAGACGCCCTGCCGACAAGAAAAAAGGGGCACAAGGCCCCTTTTTAAGCTCTCTCACCGTGGCGGACGTTTACCACTTCACGCCGTAGCGCTGAGCATATTTTCTGTTCAGGTTCTCAAGATTGTTATCAAAAGCCTGTTGTTGATAGAGATGGTTGCTCTGGAATGTCGTTTCCGCGCTCACGCGGCAATAATTCAGGCTTGCGTTCGCGCTATTGATACGGGCACCGGAATTGGCCGCCTCTGTCCAGCTGACGCCATTTTGGCGGGCATATTGCATCTGTTGGTTATTGGCCTGAATCGCATAGGCATAGCTCGCATTGCAGTTTGCCACGCTCGACTGGAACGTCGCGTATTGCATCCTCACGCTGTTGTTTGCCTGTTGAAGCGAGATACTGACTTCACGCTGGAAAGTGGGATCTGTTGCCCAAGGCGCACGCGGTGCCTGATAGCTGATTTGATAGCCGCGGGGAACGCCTTGATTAAAGCTGCCCTGCCCCAAAGTCGGGTTACCGTATTGGCTTCCCGCCGGATAGGTACCTGACATAAAGGAGCCCGTGGTCATACATCCTGTTGTGCCAATCGCAAGCGCGGCAATCAGCGTGACCTTCTTGGCAGCTTTTGCAAAAGTTTCCAAACAAGTGTGTTTTTTGAAATCCATTTTGACGTTTCCCTTTATTCTTTAGGCGGCGTTTGAACTTGATGCGGGTAAGATTATCGTAAATCAAGAAAAAGGTCAATAATAATTTCCATATTTTTTAACTTTTTACGCAAGAAACAAAAAACCTCCCCCGTGTCTGAGGGGAGGTTTTTCTGGCTACGAAGAAATTTTGGAGCGGCTAAGTCAATTGCTCCGGCTTTTGACTATCTGCCCGGCGGCTTGGGAGCGTTTCGGGCGCGATGTTGCTCAAGCATTGTTTTATAAGGTTCCTTGTAAGAGAACTCGCTATCCGTATATTCGACAAACCGCATCCAGTTCTGTTCTTGATTAAGGCGAGTCTGCTGCAGATCCAACTGTATCTGTTGACCGCGAGAACGGAAGGCCTGCTCTTGCGCGGCCCATTGCTGCGTTGCG
>JAUXOC010000038.1 GCA_030682495.1 Alphaproteobacteria bacterium
CCGACCCGCGCCCCGGCCCGACCGGAATATCATGATCTTTCGCCCATTGGATAAAATCCGAAACGATCAAAAAGTAGCCGGGAAAGCCCATGCCGTTGATGACATCCAGTTCATAGGCCAGACGGTCAAAATATTCTTTGCGCGTCTCTTCGCGTTTGGGCGCATCCCAGTCCGGCTGGAACACGTAATTTTCAAGCCGCCAGTTCAATCCTTTTTCCGAACGAATACGCAGTTCGTCCGCTTCGCTGACGCCTGCATCGGTCGGGAAAGGCGGCAGGAAAGGCTTTTCTTCCTTGAGCATAAAAGCGCAGCGCCGCGCGATATGCAGCGTGTTTTCGATCGCTTCGGGCAGGTCCTTGAACAGCTCCGCCATTTGCTCGGCGGATTTGAAATAATGCTCCGGCGTGACCTTGCGGCGGTTATTGTCCTGCACATAGGCGCTTTCGGCGATGCAGAGCAGCGCGTCATGCGCTTCGTACATCGATGGTTCGTCGAAAAAGCAATTGTTGGTGGCGACAATCGGCACGTTATGCGCATAGGCCAGATCCAGCAGGGCATCTTCAACGGCAACTTCTTCCGCTGTGCCGTGGCGTTCCAGCTCTATATACAAACGATCCTGATAGATCTCTTTCATCCGCAGCAGCAGTTTTTCCGCTTCGGCGGCACGGTTTTCCGCGATCATGCGGGCAAGACTGCCCTTCACACCGCCTGTCAGGCAGATGATGCCTTCGCTCTGCGCGGCCAGACCGTCCCATGTTACGGCGGGTTTTTCGGCATGCGGCAGCGGCTCCAGAAACGCCTCGCTCGACAGCTTCACAAGGTTCAGGTATCCGGCATGGCTTTGCGCCAAAAGGACGATCTGGTCCGGCATTTCGCATTTGCGGTTTTTCTGTGTCGTCTGTTCCGGCTTTTCGACCCAGAACTGGCAGCCGATAATCGGCTGCACGCCCGCCTTGGCCGCCGTCAGCGAAAATTCGACCGCGCCAAAAAGATTGCCCGTATCGGTGACCGCAACCGCAGGCATGCCGAGCTTATGCGCCAGCGGTACCAGATCCTTGATACGGATCGCCCCCTCGGCCAGTGAATAGGCCGAATGGACGCGCAAGTGGACAAAAGGTGCATGCGTGCTGGACATACCCTGTTTTCACACCAAAGGCCTTGAATTTCAACCATTTCTTGGCAAAATCCGCTTGTTGACATAACAACCCTCTGACGTTAATATGGCGCATCAGAGAAATCAGCGGGTTAACGGCCATGATGGGAAAGCACGAATTGCGCGAGGAATGGGACGGCTATACCGGCCCCGCCGCTGCTGCGGCCAAACCGGCGGCAAAAGAGCCCGTGAAAGCCGAAGATCTGCCTGATGAGGCTGCTGAAACTGTTGAAGCGGCCGCGGAGGAAGAGAAGAACGATCCCGCGCAGCTCAAAGACCTCACGCGCCAGAGCATCGCCGAGACCTTCCGTCATCTGGCCGCACAAGCGCGTGAAGACAAAGAAATTTTTGCGCCGACCCTCGCCGCCCTCAACGCGCTGGTCAGCAAATGTCAGGATGCCGGCCTCAATCAGATCGGCCTTGAACAGGCGGGTTTTGACACGCTGCGCGAACTGGGGCTTTTGAAAGAAGGCGGCAGCGAACGTCCGCCGCTCGCGCATTACGCCCTGCTTTCTATCGACGATGCCCGTATTCTAGTGCGCGTGCTGCCCGACAACATCATCGACTGCTATAATGAAAATATCAACAAGCCGCGCGGCCAGCCGCGTTATCTGGACAGCAAAGCTTTCTGGAGCGGCAGCGACAACGACGGCAAAGGCCTCTTCCGCCGCTTTGACCTGTCCAAAGACGACGACCAGATTGATTTTGTGCAAACCCTGATTATCACCGCCGCCGCCACCGGCGCGCTGCAGGAACTGCGCCGCTTCGATACTCCCGCCGCGCAAAATGATGCAAAGCTGAGAAAACCGCAGCGCAGCGTCTTTAAGCCAAAATAAGCGTTTTTCCGCTATTAAACCCTGCCGTCTTTAAGTTCCAGCACCCTGTCCATCCGCCCCGCCAATTGGTGGTTATGCGTCACCACAAGGGCGCCGATATTTTCGGTGCGGATTATATTCACCAGAATGGCAAAAACTTCTTCGGCTGTTTTGGGGTCAAGGTTGCCCGTGGGTTCGTCTGCCAACAGCAAAGACGGATGATTGACCAGACCGCGCGCAATCGCCACGCGCTGCTGCTCCCCGCCCGACAGTTGCGACGGATAATGCCCCATGCGGCTTTCGAGACCGACCAGCGACAGCAAATGTTGCCCGCGCGCGCGCGCCGCGTCTTCATCTTTTCCGGCGATATATTGGGGCAGCAAAAGATTTTCAAGCGCCGTGAAATCCGACAGCAGATGATGAAACTGGTACACAAACCCGATCTGTTCGCGGCGCATCGCCGTGCGCGCATCGTCGGATGTATCTGTCGCCGGAATGCCACCGACAAACACGCGGCCGCCCGTTGGCGCTTCCAGAAGGCCGGCAATTTGCAAAAGCGTCGTCTTGCCCGACCCGCTGGGGCCGAGCAGCGCAACAATTTCGCCGCGTTTGATATCCACATCAACGCCACGCAGAATATCCAGTGTCTCCCCGCCCTGCATAAAGCGGCGGGTGACATTTTCCATTTTCAGCACGCTGCTGGATGATTGTTTATTCACGGCGCAGGCCCTCCACCGGATCAAGTTTCGCCGCGCGCCATGCCGGATAGATCGTGGCCGCAAAAGACAGCACCAGCGCCATGCCCACCGTGACCAGCACATCGCCAACATTCAACTGTGCCGGCAGTTTGGATAGGAAATAAATCTCGGCGGCGAAAAGCTCGGTATTCGTCAGCCCCTCCAGCCAGCGGCGGATGGTTTCGATATTCTTGGCAAATGCGATGCCCAAAACAGCACCGCCAATCGTACCCACTACGCCAATCGTCGCACCAGTATAAAAAAAGATGCGGATAATCATGCCGCGCGTTGCGCCCATGGTGCGCAAAATAGCGATGTCGCGTCCTTTGTCTTTGACGAGCATAATCAGGCTCGAGATAATATTAAACGCGGCGACAAGAATGATGAGCGTCAGGATCAAAAACATCACATTACGTTCGACCTGCAGCGCGTTGTAAAAACTCGCGTTGCTGTCCTGCCAATCGTTCAGCGCAAATTCGCCACGCAACTCGTTTTCGACTGCGGCGCGCGTCGTCGCAATGCGCGCGGGGTCTTTCGTCACCACCTCGACCGAACCGACACCATCGCCCATGTTAAAGAAACGCTGCGCGGTATCCAGCGGCATATAGGCAAAGCTGTGATTGTATTCATACATACCCGCATCAAAAACCGCACCGACCACAAATGCCGCCTGTATCGGCATACTGCCGAAAGGCGTGGTACGGCTTTTGGACGAAACCAGAAAAATACGGCTGCCCGGCGCAAGGCGGTAACGGTCAGCCAAGCCTTTGCCAATCGCAATATTATCGCCGCCAAAATAATCTTCACCTTCCAGTTTATCGACAATGGATTCGGACAAAATCGGACGTACCGCAAAGTCTTCAGGCCGCATGCCGCGCACGACAAGACCAAGCGCATTATCGCCGATTTTCGCCAGCGCCTGCCCTTCAACCGAAGGCGTGGCGCTGACGACTTCCGGCACTTTTTCCAGACGCGCGATAAGCGGTTCGTAAGCAACGATGCCGCCCGCATAGCTATAAACATTCATATGGCCGTTCAGACCCAGAATGCGTCCGATCAGCTCCGCCCTGAATCCGTTCATCACCGACATTACGATAATAAGTGTCGCCACCCCCAGCATGATACCGAGGAAGGAAAAACCGGCAATGACCGAGATAAAACCCTCTTTGCGTTTGGAGCGCAAGTAGCGCCCCGCCACCATTTTTTCGAATGCAAAAGACATTATCCTGTCGCCGCCTTGCTGATTTTATATTCCATACGGCAATGAGGGATGCCGTTTTCGTCAAAAGTATCGCTGGTCACAGACCAGCCGTTTTGCAAATAAAAGGCCCGCGCTGTTTCGCGTGCGTGGCAATAGATTTGCGCATATCCCCATCCTTGTACAATCGCCTCTGCCGCTGCCAGCATCTGTGCGCCGATGCCCTGCCCTTGCCGGTTTTCATCCACGGCGACTTGCCGCATTTTCACCCAGCCCTCTGCATCTTTTTGCAAAATCAGGCAACCGGCCAGCGCCGCGCCGTCAAAACAGCCGAGCAGGTAATCACCGCTATCACGCGTAATTTCTGCGGGCGTGACGACAAGACCGAGGGGGCGGCGCAGGATACGCTCGCGCAAATCCAGCATCGCCGCATGATCGTCCGTATCGCAGGCAATCTGGCGAAACGAAAAAGACATGCTTAGTAAGACTTCGCCACGATCACTTTTTCGCCGCCGTCCGCAAAGGGCAGGCAGCGCGTTGTGACCGCAAATTCCTTCGCGATGGCGGCGAATTCTTCGGAGCCTTTCACCAAAGCGTAGTCAAGCCGCAGGCCGCCGGTTTTTTCAGCGGCATAGTAATCGCGCACCTCTTTGAGCGTTTTGATGTCTGTCACCTGCGCAGCCAGCCGTGCGCGGGAACGCGCCAGCAGGTCGGCCTGCATCTGCACCAAGGCCTTGCCGATTTCGCCGACGCAGGCATCCAGAGACACTTTGGTTTTACCGTCTTTGCCAAGGTCGCGGCGGGTAAAGACCACCTGCCCTTCGGCCAATTCGCGCGCGCCGATTTCAAGGCGTACGGGGACGCCTTTTTTAATCGCCGTCCACATTTTATCGGAACTGCGGGCATCGGTTTTATCCACCTGTGCGCTGATACCGGCTGCGTTCAATTCCTTTTTCACCTTGTCACAGGCTTCGAGGATTTTGGCGCGGTCGGCATCGTCATTGATAAACGGCAGAATAACAACCTGATGCGGCGCGACCAGCGGCGGCATAATCATGCCGTCATCATCGCCATGCACCATGATAGCCGCACCGATGGTGCGCGTGGTAAAGCCCCACGATGTTGTCCATGCCAGTTTCTGCGTGCCGTCTTTGTCGAGATATTTGATATCGCAAGACCGTGCAAAAGTCTGGCCGAGGTTATGCGATGTACAGCCCTGCAAAGCCTTGCCATCCTGCATAAAGCTTTCGAGCGTATAGGTCTGGATGGCGCCGGGGAAACGTTCTTCCGGCGTTTTTGCACCCGGAATGGTGGCAATCGCCAGATAGTTTTCAAACATGTTGTTGTACACATCCAGCATGCGGCGCGCATCGGCATCGGCTTCCTCTGCCGTGGCGAAAGCGTTATGCCCCTCTTGCCACAAAAACTCGGCGGTGCGCAAAAAGATACGCGGGCGCATTTCCCAGCGCATGATGTTGCACCACTGGTTCAACTTCAGCGGCAGATCGCGGTAAGATTGCACCCAGTTTTTCATCGACTCGCCGATGATGGTTTCCGACGTCGGGCGGATAATCATCGGCTCGCTGAGCATCGAATCCTTGTCGGGGCCGAGCAGACCGGTTTTTTCATCAATCGACAGGCGGTGGTGCGTGACAACCGCGCATTCCTTGGCGAAGCCATCGATATGCTCCGCCTCGCGCGCGATATAGCTCATGGGGATCAGCAGCGGGAAATAGGCGTTCTGCACATCTTCAAGCTTGATCAGCGCATCGAGATGCTTCTGCACATTTTCCCACATCGCAAAGCCATATGGTTTGATGATCATGCAGCCGCGCACGGGCGCATTCTCGGCCATGTCGGCGGCTTTGATGACCTGCTGATACCATTCGGGGAAGTTTTCCTCACGCGTCGGGGTAATTGCGGTGCGGGCGTTTTTCGGTTTCTGGGCTGCTTCGGCCATCGTGGTATTCCATTCGTCTAAAAAGATGTGTTTAGCGATTATAGTCGCCGCGCGGGCGTTTTTGAAGCCCGCCGTTTCCGGCATTTTGGCCTTGTTTTAACGCGGTTTTCTCCTTGCAGAGGGCGCGCAGCGCGGCTTCTGCCTCGCCTTCCATCGGCGCGCCGTTGAACAGCATGCTGCCGTCTGGCTTGACCTCGACGCGTCCGATCCCGGCGACTGCCTCGGTTCCTGCGGGGGCGGAAATGCCGGCATGCTTGAGTGCATCAACGGTGATATCAAAAGAAATCGTCTCCGGCACTTTTAACGGCGATGCATTGAGGTCGGCTTCCACCACCGGCTTGCCTTTAACATCGACGCCCGGTTTATAGGCGACGTCTTCATCCGGCACATGGCGCATGATGGCGCGGCAGGCCGCATCATCGAGCACCACCGTTTGCGCCGATGCGGGCGATGACGCAAGCATAATCAACAAAAGTAAAATCATCCCGTTACTCCTTGGTCAAACCATTCACGCCAGCGGATGACTTCCAGCTCGACGAGTATCCAGATCACGGCAAGAATAAAGCCGGAGACTGCCGTATTGAGCAGCAGCTTTTTTTTCAGGTTGGCAAATTTGGGCGCACCTGCGTCAAACCCTTTGCCCGTCTCTTCGTGCCGCTCCACACCCAGCGGCAGGATCATAAACAGCGTCACCCACCAGATCAGCAGATAGATAAAAAAAGCATAGGTCAAGGACATGCCGCTATACCCTTACCAGATGCACACGCGTTTGCGGCTTGCGGTCGAAACGCTCGGCAAAGAAACGGCGCGCGGTCACACGGATGGCTTCGGACAACATATGATCGTCGCGGCGGTCGTCTTTGGAAAGGTTGCGCACTTTTTCCCCAATCGCCTCGATCACATCGGTGATATAACCCGCGTCCAGTTCGCTGTTTTCATCCAAAAGGCCGAGCGCGGTCAATTGCACCGGCGCCAGCAAATCCCCCGCCGCACTGACAACGGCGGTCACCACAAGGCTGCCGTTCCACATGATGCGCTTGCGGGCAAGGATGGCTTCGTGGTTGGTTTCAACCAGCCGCTTGCCCTCAATTGCCAAGACGCCGGATTTTACATGGCCAATAATACGGATATCCTGCGCGGTGATTTCGATGACCTTGCCGTTCTCGGGGATAATCGCATTTTCAACGCCACACTCGCGCGCCAGCAGGCCGTGTTTTTCCATCTGCATACGCTCGCCGTGCACAGGAATGGCAAAGCGCGGGCGCGTCCATTCATACATCTGTTTCAGCTCATCGCGGTACGGGTGGCCGGAGACATGCACCGGCGCATCGCGTTCCGTGACGATATCAACGCCGAGCGCATAAAGGCGGTTTTTGATACGTTCAATCGCGCGTTCATTACCGGGAATGGTGCGCGATGAAAAAATCACCACATCGCCGGGCGCAAGGCTGACCTCGGGGTGGTCGTCGTTGGAGATACGCGACAGCGCCGCGCGCGGCTCCCCTTGCGATCCGGTGCAAATATAAACCAGTTTGTCAGACGGCAATTGACGCGCAACATCACCTTCCAGAAACGGCGGCAAGCCGCGCATATAACCGGTTTCACGCGCCGCGTCTTCAACCGCCCAAAGCGACCGCCCGACAAGGCAGACTTGCCGCCCGCAGGTCTGCGCGGCGTGATAGATGCTGTGCATGCGCGCAACGTTGGTCGAAAAGCAGCTGACGACAATCGCGCCCGAAAACTCACCGAACAGCTCGGCCAGATTGTCGCATACCGTACGCTCGGATCCGGAATGACCGGGCACCATCGCATTCGTTGAATCGCCCACCAGCGCCAAAACGCCTTCGTCACCCAGCGCCTTGAAACCCGCGGCATCGGTCAGCTTGCCGACGACCGGATCGGCATCGATCTTCCAGTCACCCGTATGCAATATCGTACCGAGGTCGCCGACGCGGATGGCGAGCGACTGGGCCTCCGGTATCGAATGGGCGACATCGATAAAGCGGATCGAAAACGGGCCCAGCACCAGCGGCTTTTTGGGATCAACTTCGTAGAGCCGCGCCTGATCGCCCCAGCTTTGCTCCAGCAAATCCTTCCGGACACGCGCAGCGGTAAAGCCCGTGGCATAAAGCGGTTTTTTAAGGCGCGGCCAAAGATGTTCAATCGCGCCGATATGGTCTTCGTGCCCGTGCGTAAAAATAATCCCCAGCAGCTTGTCGCCCAGCGATGCGGCAAAAGACGGATCGGGCAGCAAAATATCAACGCCCGGCATGGTGTCGTCGGCAAAACCCATGCCGCAATCGACCATGATCCACTGGTTGTTATAACCGTAGAGCGCCATATTGGCACCGAAAAATCCGCAGCCGCCCAGCGGCACAAAATAAACCGCATCGGGTTTCATGTGGAAATCGGCCGTCATCATTTTTTCTTTTGGCGCATTCATATCGCAAATACCTCTCCGGAAGCGATGACGCGTTTGGCGCCTCCTTCCATGGTGATTTCAAGCGCACCTTGCGCATCGATGCCGTCAAAGACGGCGTGAAAGTCTTCGCCCGGCAGACGGACGCGGATTGTTCTGCCCAGATGCGCCGCACGCTCCAGCCATGCGCTGCGGATCGCGGAAAAACCTTCCTGCTGCCAGCAGCGATAGAGCGTCAAAACATTGCCTGCCAGAAAATCGCGCGCCGCCGCAACGTCTATATTCTCCGCCCCTGCTTCCAGCAGAGAGATCGCCCCTGTCGGCGCATGACGGAGGTTTAGGCCCATCCCCAGCACCAGCCAGTCGATAAATCCCTTGCCGCTGGCGCTTTCGGTTTCCAGCAAAATACCTGCCGCTTTGCGTCCGTCGATCAGAAGATCATTCGGCCATTTAAGCGCGATATCGGCCGTGGGCGGCAAAAGTGCCTGCACTGTTTGCGCCAGTGCAACCGCCGCCAGAAACGATAACTGCCCGCTTTGCGCCGCGCTCACTTGCGGGCGCAGGATCATACTCATATATAGGTTGCCCGGCTCCGACATCCACTGGTTGCCTTGCCGTCCACGCCCTGCGGTCTGGCAAAGCGCCTGCACAATGCTGCCCTCGGCTGCGCCAAGACGCGCCAGCGCTTTGGCATCGTCGTTGGTGCTGCCGGTTTGCGCCAGCACCGTCATCGCCGGAGCAGCTGTGGCGGCCTGGCTGTGCATCAGCCGCCGAACAATGCGGCGGCTGCCGCACTTGCCGCGCCCAGCAGCGGCGCAGGCAGGATAATAAAGAGGAGAACAGCACCCGAAGAAAGCACCAGAACCGTGTTCAGGCGGCCGTCAGTGGCAGCGTCGAGCCCTTCGTCCGGTGCGGCATCGAAATACATCACCTTGATGATCCGCAAGTAGTAGAAAGCCGAGACAACCGATGCCACAACCCCGAAAACCGCCAGCCCGTAAAGCCCGGCATCAACCGCCGCCTGAAAAACAAACAGCTTGCCAAAGAAACCTGCCATCGGCGGAATACCTGCCATGGAGAACATCATAATCGCCATGCTGAGCGCAATCATCGGCTGACGCGCGGCAAGTCCGGCAAGGTCGCGAATGTCTTCGACCATGCGGTCTTTCTGTTTCATCATCAGCACAATCGCAAAGGTGCCGATGCTGGCCAGCATATAAAGCGCGGCATAGATCGCAATTGCCTTCACCCCTGCTTCGTTCGCGGCAGCAAGGCCGACAAGTGCAAACCCCATATGCCCGATAGAACTGTAGGCCAGCATGCGTTTGATATTATGCTGTGCAATCGCCGCGACAGCCCCCACCGCCATAGAGGCGACGGCCAGCAACACCACAACCTGACGCCATTGGTCAATCATCGGCTCAAACGGCCCCATGAAAACGCGGACGATCAGCGCGAGCGCCGCAATTTTTGGCACAATCGCAAAAAACGCCGTTACCGATGTCGGTGCGCCTTCGTAGACGTCCGGCGTCCACATATGGAACGGAACGGCAGCGATTTTGAATGCAAGACCGGAAAGCAGCAGCACCATCCCCGTGACCACACCCAGCGGCACGGCATCCTGCGCCTGCAGCGCGACCGCGATAGCGTCAAAATTGGTTGCGCCGGTAAAGCCGTAAATCAGCGATGCACCATACAGCAACATGCCCGACGACAGCGCACCCAAGACGAAATATTTCAGCCCTGCCTCGGTCGATTTCACGTTGTCACGTTGCATTGCCGCTAGCACATAAAGCGGCAAACTTTGTAGCTCTATCGCCATGTAAAGCGACATCAGGTCATTGGCCGAGATCATCAGCATCATGCCCATCGTGGAAAACAGGATCAGCACCGGATATTCAAAGCGTGAAATCCGCTGACGCTCCATATACCGCGCCGACATAAAAATCGTAATCGCCGATCCGGACAGCACCAGAACTTTCATATAAACGGCAAAGCTGTCGGTAATATACATCCCGCCAAAAGTCGTAAAACTTTCATTGCAGAAGCGGCACATGACCGCCGCCACAGCAATCAGCCCGAAGAGGCTGAAGTTCGAGACTGTGGTGCTGTCTTCTTCCTTGCGCGATACGCCGAGGACAATCAGGAACAGCGCGACAATCGCCAGAAAGATCTCCGGAAAAGCCGGCATCAATTCGGGGGCCTGAAACGGTTTCATTCTGCGTCTCCCTTGCCTTCTGCGCTTGTTTGCGCGGCGGCATTGTTTTTCTGCGCGTCCGCTTTGGCCGTTTCGGCGGCGGCATTGCGGGCATGATAATGGTCAATCACCCGCGCAACCGATGGCGCCATCGGCGTAATGACGCTGGAGGGATAAACACCCATCCACAGCACCAGCACGACGAGCGGCGCAAAAATGGCGATTTCGCGCGGGTTGATATCTTTCATCGCTTTGACGTCGGGTTTGGTCAGCTCACCAAATACGACACGGCGGTAGAGGTAGAGCATATAAGCCGCGCCCAGTACGACACCCGTTGCCGCAAGGAAGGTAAAGACCGTGCTGGATTGCCACAAACCGGCCAGCACAAGGAATTCACCGACAAAGCCGCTGGTGCCGGGCAGGCCGACCGATGCCATGGTAAAGATCATAAAGACAGCGGCATAGCGGGGCATGTTTTTGACCAGCCCGCCATATCGCGTAATTTCGCGCGTGTGCAGACGGTCATAGACAACCCCGACGCAGAGGAAGAGCGCGGCCGAGACAATACCGTGCGAGAGCATCTGGAACATCGCCCCTTCGACACCCTGCTGGTTGACGGTAAAAATACCGAGCGTGACAAAACCCATATGCGCGACGGATGAATAGGCGATCAGCTTCTTCATGTCTTCCTGCGCCAGCGCGACGAGCGAGGTATAAATCACCGCAATCACGCTGAGCGTAAAGATCAGCGGCGTGAAATAGGCCGAAGCCTCCGGCAAGATCGGCAACGACAGCCGCAGAAAACCATAGCCGCCCATTTTCAGCAAAACGCCCGCCAGAATGACGGAACCTGCCGTGGGCGCTTCCACGTGCGCATCGGGCAGCCATGTATGGACGGGCCACATCGGCACCTTGACCGCGAAGGATGCGAGGAAGGCCAGCCAAATCCATTTTTGCATGGCTTCGGGTACGCCAACCTCGGTCAGGGCAATCATATCGGTGGTGCCGAAGGCGCGGTACAGCGCCAGAATGGCGACCAGCATCAAAACTGAACCGAGCAGCGTATAGAGGAAAAATTTAAACGACGCATAAACCCGCCGCGCACCGCCCCAGACGCCGATGATGATAAACATCGGGATCAGAACACCTTCGAAGAAGATATAGAACAAAACCATATCAAGCGCGCAGAACATGCCGATCATCATGGTTTCGAGCAGCAGGAAGGAAATCATATATTCCTTCACGCGGCTGGTGACCGACTCCCAGCTTGCCAGTATGCAAATCGGCGTCAGAAAAGCCGACAGCAGAACAAAGAAAATAGAAATACCGTCAATACCCATTTTGTAGTTGATATTGAACCCGGGCAGCCAGGCGACCTGTTCGACGAATTGGAAATCCGCGCTCGTCTTGTCGAAGTTTTGGTACATATAAAGCGACAGGGCGAAAGTGAAAATCGACGTCAAAAGCGCAGTCGCACGGGCGTTGCGCGCCACCGTTTCCTCGCTGCCGCGTATACACAGCAGGAACAGAACACCGACCAGCGGCAGGAACGTCAAAAGCGACAGAATGGGAAAAGTAATCATGATTCCGTTGTCCTTAACCCAATGCCTTGTAGATAAAGAAGGTGACGATGGCCACCACCCCGATCAACATGGCAAAGGCATAGTGATAGATAAATCCGCTTTGAACCTTGCGGCTGTGCGTGGCGGCGCTGCCGACAAGCTTTGACACGCCATCGGGGCCAAGCCCGTCAATTGTCGCACCATCACCCGTCTTCCACAAAAAGCGGCCCAGCGCGAAAGAGGGACGCACACCGATTTTTGTATAGAGCTCGTCAAAATACCATTTGTTGAACAAAAAGCTGTGCAGGCGGCTGAACATGCCCGCAACCTCGGCCGGCCAGTGGCGCGCGCGCATGTAAAAGACAAAAGCCAGCAAAATCCCCGCTGCGCCAGTCGCGATCGGCAAGAGCTTTACCCACAAAGGCACATGATGCGCTTTTCCGACCGTATCATTTTCGGCCAAAACCGTGAGCGCCGCACCCCAGAAATCACCGCGCAGATCGCCAATAAAATGCGGGGCGAAAACAAAGCCCGCCCCAATCGCACCCACCGCCAAAAAGGCAAGCGGCACGGTCATCACCAGCGGCGATTCATGCACATGATCCATCACTTTTTCGCTCGCGCGCGGTTTGCCGTGGAAGGTCATGAAAAGCAGTCGCCATGAATAAAAAGCCGTCATAAAGGCAGCGGCAATCCCGACCCAGAAGGCAAAGAGGCCGACGCTGCTCTCTGCCGCAAAGGCTGCTTCGAGGATCATGTCTTTTGAATAGAAACCCGCAAAGAACGGCACACCGGCCAGCGCCAGACTGCCAATCCACATCAGCCCGTAGGTGAAGGGGATCAGCTTCCAGATACCGCCCATTTTGCGCATGTCCTGCTCGTCCGACATCGCATGGATGACCGAGCCCGCACCCAAGAACAACAGCGCCTTGAAAAACGCATGGGTAAAGAGGTGAAACATCGCCGCGCTATAGGCCGACACGCCGAGCGCAAAGAACATATATCCCAGCTGGCTCATGGTCGAATAGGCAATCACGCGCTTGATGTCGAATTGCGTCAGCGCGATAGTCGCGGCGACAAATGCTGTACTAGCGCCGATCAGCGCGATGAATTCACGAACTTCGGGCGTGAACTCATAGAGCGGCGACATACGCGCAACAAGAAATACCCCCGCTGTCACCATCGTTGCCGCGTGAATAAGGGCGGAAACCGGCGTCGGCCCCTCCATCGCATCGGGCAGCCATGTGTGCAAACCCAGCTGCGCCGATTTACCCATCGCGCCGATAAACAGCAAGACACCGATCAGGCTGAGCGTATGGACGTGATAGCCGAGGAATTCGCTATAGCTGTCAGCATGATCGGACACCTGCGCAAAAATGGCGTCGAAGTTCAACGTGCCAAATGTCACAAAGACCGCGAAGATACCCAGTGCAAGGCCGAAATCGCCGATGCGGTTCATAACAAAAGCCTTGATCGCGGCGGCATTGGCGCTGTCTTTTTGGTTCCAGAAACCGATCAGCAGATAGGACGCAAGCCCCACCCCTTCCCAGCCAAAGAACAGCTGCACAAAGTTATCTGCCGTCACCAGCATCAACATCGCAAAGGTAAAAAGGCTGAGATAGGCCATAAAACGCGCCTGCGCCTTGTCGTGGTGCATATAGCCGACCGAATAGATATGCACGGCCGTGGAGACCAGCGTAATCACAATCGCCATCACGGCCGACAGCTGGTCGAAACGCAGCGCCCATTTGACATTCAGATCGCCCGAGGCAATCCATGTGAACAGCTCCAGCGTACGCGGCTGGCCGCCGAAATTGATCTCGCGGAAGATCATGACCGACGCCACCGACGCCGCGATCATCAGCCCGCAGGTGACGAGCTGCGCCCCTTTGTCGCCGATCTGGCGTCCGAAGAGTCCTGCAATCAGCGCGCCGACGAGAGGCGATAAAACTGCGATATATTCCATGTCCGTAAACCCCTTTGGGCGTTTCTTGTCGTTTAGCCTTTAAGCGCGCTGATATCCTCGACCGCAATCGAGGATTTGTTGCGGAAGAATGCGACGAGGATGGCAAGACCGATTGCCGCCTCCGCCGCCGCAACGGTCAGGATGAACATCGAGAACACCTGCCCCGTCAAATCTTGCAAATGCGCCGAAAACGTCACCAGATTGATGGTGACCGAGAGCAAGATCAGCTCGATCGACATCAAAATAACGATAACGTTGCGGCGGTTGAGGAAAATGCCGAATACGCCCAGCGTAAAGAGCATGGCCGAGAGCACCAGAAAATGCGTAATGCCAATATCAAGCATGTCAGGAAACCCCCGTGCCGGTTGTAATCTTTTCGATCTTCAGAACATCGGACGCCTTGCGGTTCACCTGCGCCGACACATCCTGACGGCGCACGCCGGGACGTTTGCGCAGGGTCAGCACAATCGCACCGATCATCGCCACCAGCAAGATCAAACCGGCCAGCTGAAACAGATAGACATATTCGGTATAAAGAATGCGGCCCAGTGCATGGGTATTGGTAATGTCTGACATCGGATGCGGCATGGTATGCGCAACGGCAAGCTCCATGCCTTCGCGTTTCTCCGGCCATTGCAGATACATCCAGATAAATTCACCCAGCAGCACACCGCCGACCAACGCACCCACCGGCGCATGCTGTTTCATGCCGCGGCGCATTTCCTTGAAATCGATATCCAGCATCATCACCACGAACAGGAACAAGACAGCGACCGCCCCGACATAGACGATCACAAGGATCATCGCGATAAATTCCGCGCCCAGCATAACAAAAAGGCCGGCCGCGTTGAAAAACGCCAGAATAAGGAACAGCACCGAATGTATCGGGTTGCGCGCCGAAATAACCATGGCGGCGCTGAGCAGCAGCACCGCGGCAAAGGCGTAAAAGAAAATCGCTTCGATCATCTGTGCGTGTCCTTATCTGTACGGCGCGTCGGCTTCGAGGTTGGCGGCAATCTGCGCTTCCCATCGGTCGCCGTTGTCGAGCAGTTTTTGTTTGTTGTAATAAAGCTCTTCGCGCGTTTCGGTCGCAAATTCGAAATTAGGCCCCTCGACAATCGCATCCACGGGACAGGCTTCCGCGCAGAGGCCGCAATAGATGCACTTGGTCATATCGATGTCATAGCGCGTGGTACGGCGGCTGCCGTCGTCGCGCGGCTCGGCTTCGATGGTGATCGCTTGCGCAGGGCAGATCGCTTCGCAGAGTTTGCAGGCAATGCAGCGCTCTTCGCCATTCGGATAGCGGCGCAGCGCATGTTCGCCGCGAAAACGCGGGCTGATCGGGCCTTTTTCAAAGGGGTAGTTGATCGTCACCTTTGGCTTGAACATATATTTCAGCGTCAGGGCGAAACCCTTCACAAGCTCGATCATCAAAAAGCTGCGCGCGGTCTGGTCAAGAAACGACATGGTTATTGCATCCCCGGCAAAGCGTTGTTGTACAAAAGGGCACCCGCGACAATGACGACCCAAAGCAGCGTGAGGGGCAGGAAGACTTTCCAGCCCAGCCGCATCAGCTGGTCATAGCGGTAGCGCGGCAATGTCGCGCGCGCCCAAAGGAAGATGAAAAGGATAAAGCTGACCTTGAAGGCAAACCAGATGACGCCGGGTACAAAGCTCAGCGCCTCGATGCCAAAGGGCGGCAGCCAGCCGCCAAGGAACAGCACCGTCGCCATCGCCGCCATCAAAATCATATTCATATATTCGCCGAGGAAGAACAGGGCGAAGGTCATGGATGAATATTCGACGTTATACCCGCCGACCAGTTCCGACTCCCCCTCCGGCAAATCGAAAGGCGCACGGTTGGTTTCGGCCAGTGCCGAGATCACAAAAACCACAAACATCGGGAAGAGCAGCAGATCAACCCAGAACGGGCGTTCAGTCACGACAATCTGCGTCAGGTTCAGCGAACCCGTTGTCAGCAGCACACAAACCAGCACCAGACCGATGGAAACTTCGTAAGACACCATCTGCGCGGCACTGCGCAAACCGCCAAGGAAAGCATAGCGCGAGTTGGACGCCCAGCCCGCCATCAAAATACCGTAAACACCGAGCGACGAGATGGCAAAGAGATACAGAATACCCACATTGATATCCGCCAGCACCCAGCCCGCATTGACCGGAATAACCGCCCAAGCGACCAGCGCGAGCATAAACGTCAGCATCGGCGCCATGACAAAAATAAAGCGGTTGGCATCGCGCGGGATGATCGTTTCCTTGCCCAGCAGCTTGATACCATCGGCCAGCGGCTGCAACAGACCGAAAGGCCCCACCATCATCGGCCCCTGGCGCAGCTGCATCGCGGCCAGCACTTTGCGCTCCGCATAGGTCAGATAGGCCATCGCCAAAATCAGCGGCACGACGAGCAGCAGGATATACCCCGTGATGCACAACACCGGCAGGATATAGGCCGTAAAAAATGCCGACCCCAGAAAAGGAATATACTCGATCATGATATCAGGCATCACGTCCCCGTTTTCGCCGTCGTTGAGCTACCGGTAAAAGCCGCCGCGCAATCGGCCATGGTTTTCGATGCGCGCGTCACGCTGTCGGTTTGATAGAAGTTTTTTACCGCCGCGGCAAAAGGCGCCTTGTCGGTTTTGCCTTCGGTACCGAAGGGTTTCCACTCCGCTGCCAAAGGCTGATCCGGCATAGCAAAAGCCGGATGCACCGCCGCCAGACGGGCGCGCACCTGCGCGATATCGTCATAGGGCAGCGTCTTGTTGAGCGCTTCGGACAGGGCGCGGATGATTTTCCAATCCTCCCGCGCTTCGCCGGGCGGGAACATGGCCTGACGCGCGGTTTGTACGCGACCTTCCATGTTCGCATAGGTCGCGTTTTTCTCGGTATAGGCCGCGCCTGGCAAGATCACATCGGCGCGCGCGGCGGCTTTGTCGCCGTGGTGGCCCTGATAGATCACAAACGTATCCTTACCGATTTTATCGACCGGAAGATCGTCAGCATCCAGCAGATACAGCATCTGGGCAGAAAGCATTTTATCAAGGTTGCCGCCGGTAAAGCCGAGCATCAATGCGCCTGTGCGGCTGGCCGCCGTGTGCAGCAGGTTAAAGCCGTTCCAGTCATTGCGCAGCATATTATATGCCTCGGCCAGTTTGCGGGCGAGCGCGTGGATGGCCATACCATCCGCACGGCGCAGAGCACCCATGCCGAGGATAATCACAGGATTTTTCGCGCCCTTCAGCACATCGGCGAAAGCGCCTTTACCTGCGGCGAGTTCTTCCAGCGTCTCCGCCCCGGCGCCCAGATATTTAACCGGATAATTAAGATCACATTGCTCGCCGATCAAACCGATCTTGATGCGGTTGGCCAGCCATGTCTTGCGGATACGCGCATTGACCAGCGGCGCTTCGAGGCGCGGGTTCGTGCCGACCAGCAAAATCGCATCAGCCTGCTCCAGCCCCGCAATCGTGGTATTGAACAGCCAGCCTGCAGGCTGGGCGGTGTCAAACTGCGCGCCGTCCGTGCGGCATTCAAGCGCGGAGCATCCCAGAGCTGCCATCAGGTCTTTCAGCGCGACAATCGCTTCGCAATCTGCCGTATCGCCGGCGACAGCGGCCATTTTCTGGCCGCTCAGCCCTGCGATGCGATCGGCAATGGCGCCGAAAGCTTCGTTCCATGTCGCCGGCTTCAGCTTGCCGTCCGTACGCACGTAAGGCGTATCGAGGCGGTTTTGCTTGAGGCCGTCCCATGAAAAACGCACCTTGTCCGAAATCCACTCCTCGTTCACGTCTTCGTTCAGGCGCGGCTGGATACGCATGACCGCGCCGCCGCGCGTATCGATGCGGATGTTGGAACCCACAGCGTCAAACACATCGAGGCTGTCCACTTTACGCAGCTCCCACGGGCGCGCCGTGAAGGCATAGGGTTTCGATGTCAGCGCGCCCACGGGGCAAACGTCGATGAGGTTGCCCGAAAGCTCCGACGTGGCCATCTGCGCGACATAGGTGCCGATTTCCAGATGTTCGCCGCGGCCCAAAACGCCGATGTCGTTGACGCCCGCGATTTCTTCACCGAAGCGGACGCAGCGCGTGCAGTGGATGCAGCGGGTCATCACGGTTTTCACCAGCGGGCCGAGATCTTTGTCTTTCACCGCGCGTTTTTCTTCGCGGTAGCGGGAACGGTCAAAGCCATAGGCAACCGCCTGATCCTGCAAATCGCACTCCCCGCCCTGATCGCAGATCGGGCAGTCGAGCGGGTGGTTGACCAGCAGCATTTCCATCACGCCCTTGCGCGCTTTTTGCGCCACGGGCGATCCGGTGAAAACATTCATGCCGTCGGCGCAAGGCATGGCGCAGGAGGCCACGGGCTTGGGCGATTTTTCAACCTCGACCAGACACATGCGGCAATTGGCCGGCACGGACAATTTGTCGTGATAGCAAAAGCGCGGGATTTCAATCCCCAGCTGCTCCGCCGCCTGAATGATCGAAGTCCCCGGCTCTACCGTGACTTCCATGCCGTCGATTGTGAGTTTAGGCATTGTCTATATCTCCCTACGCCACCAGATGCTTGCGGTAATCAAGAATTCTTTTTTCCATCTCGGGGCGGAAATGTTTGATGAGACCCTGGATCGGCCAAGCCGAGGCATCGCCGTGAGCGCAGATGGTATGGCCTTCGATTTCGGAGCCGATGTCGAGAAGCATGTCGATTTCTTCGATATTTGCCTCGCCCTTTACCATGCGCTGCATGATGCGGTACATCCAGCCCGTGCCTTCGCGGCAGGGTGTGCATTGGCCGCAGCTTTCGTGCCAGTAAAACCGCGCCAGACGCGCAATCGCATAGACCACATCGGTCGATTTATCCATGACGATCACACCCGCCGTGCCCAGCCCCGACCATGCGGCGCGCAGGGCGTCGAAATCCATGGTGATGGTATCGCAGACATCGCGCGGCAACATGCGCGTGGACGAACCGCCGGGAATAACCGCCAGCACATTATCCCACCCGCCGCGTACACCGCCCGCGTGTTTTTCGATCAGATCTTTGAGCGGCACGCCGAGCGCTTCTTCGACGTTGCAGGGGTTATTGACATGGCCGGAAATGCAGAAAACTTTCGTGCCGCGGTTTTTCTCCGGCCCGATGGAGCCGAACCACGACCCGCCACGGCGCAGGATTTCCGGCACCACGGCGATGGTTTCGATGTTGTTGACCGTCGTCGGGCAAGCATACAAACCCGCGCCCGCCGGAAACGGCGGCTTGTTGCGCGGCATGCCTTTTTTGCCTTCGAGCGAATTCAAAAGCGCGGTTTCTTCGCCGCAAATATAAGCGCCCGCGCCGCGGTGCAGATACAAATCAAAATCCCAGCCGCTGCCGCAAGCGTTTTTGCCGATCAATCCGGCGTCATAGGCTTCGTCGATCGCTTTTTGCATCGCGATCGCTTCCATATAAAACTCGCCGCGAATGTAGATATAGCAGGCATGCGCGCGCATGGCATAGGACGCGAGCAACGCACCTTCGACAATTTTATGCGGTTCATGACGAATAATATCGCGGTCCTTGCACGTGCCGGGTTCGGATTCGTCGGCGTTGATGACAAGATAATTCGGGCGGCCGTCTTTGCTTTCCTTGGGCATGAAAGACCATTTCATACCGGTCGGGAAGCCCGCGCCGCCGCGCCCGCGCAGCTCGGACGTTTTCACTTCCTCGATCATCCAGTCGTGGCCTTTGGCCAGCAGGTCTTTGGTGCCGCTCCAGTCGCCACGCGCCTGTGCAGATTTCAGATCCGCGCCTTGCCAGCCGTAAAGATTGGTAAAAATCCTGTCTTTGTCTTGCAACATTATTTTTTCCCCTTTTTGCCGCCGGCCGGTGCTTCGACCGCCACAGCCACGCCCGCCTTGCCCGCCTGTTCGACCAGCGTCGTCGTACCCGCCGCGCTCATCGATTTGACGCGGCCGGATTTGGAGCCGTGTTCCAGCGTTTTGCCCGCCTTGAGATCATCGAGGATCTTCACGACGTTTTCAGGCGTCAGGTCTTCGTAATATTCATCGCCATTGCGCTGCACGACCGGCGCATTCACGCAGGCACCGAGGCATTCGACATCGGTCATGGTGAACATACCGTCTTCGGTTGTCTCGCCCAGTTTGATGCCAAGATGTTTTTCGCAAGCCGAAACCACATCCGCCGACCCGCGCAACCAGCACGGCGTTGTTGTGCAGAATTGCAGGTGGTGTTTGCCGCGCGGTTCAAGGTTGTACATGGTGTAAAACGTCGCGACCTCGAAAACCTTGATGCGCGGCACGTCAAGGATGCGGGCGATTTCTTCCATCGCCGCTTCCGGTATCCAGTTGTCATGCTGGCGCTGCGCAAGGTCGAGCAGCGGCATAATCGCGCTTTGCTGCTTGCCCTTCGGGTATTTGGCGATGACGTGCTCGATCTTCTTCAGGTTCTCGGCAGAGAACGTGAATTCCTTCGGCTGTTCAAAATGCTTGTGGCATGCGTGTGCGGACATGACTACTCCTCGTAACCGCTGTCATGCCGGACTTGATCCGGCATCCAGAAGGCCGTCCGGCCGTCACATAACTGATATGACGCGCAGACGCGCTTCCGGATCCCTGCCTTCGCAGGGATGACGATGGAAATATGTTTATTTGTTGCGGACATCATCACCTGTCAATCTCGCCGAAAACGATATCGAGCGAACCGATGACCGACACCGCGTCGGCCAGCATATGCCCTCTGGACATGAAATCCATGCCCGACAAATGCGCAAAACCCGGGGCGCGGATGTGGCAGCGGTATGGTTTGTTGCTGCCGTCCGACACCAGATAGACGCCGAATTCACCCTTGGGCGCTTCGACGGCCGTATAGGTCTCGCCCGCCGGCACGTGATAGCCTTCGGTATAAAGTTTAAAGTGGTGAATAAGCGCCTCCATCGAATTTTTCATCTCGGCGCGGCTGGGCGGCGTGACTTTGTGGTCATCGACCATCACGGGGCCCTTGGGCATTTTTTCGATGGCCTGTTTCATGATCTTGCAGGACTGGCGCATTTCTTCGACCCGCACCAGATAACGGGCGTAGCAATCGCCCGTCGTGCCGGTCGGAATGTCGAAATCCATATCGGCGTAGCAGTCATAGGGCTGCGATTTGCGCAGATCCCACGGCACACCCGATGCGCGCAGCATGGGGCCCGAAAAACCCCAGTCAAGTGCTTCGCGTTTGGACACGATGCCGATATCGACAGTACGCTGTTTAAAAATGCGGTTTTCCGTCAGCAGGCTTTCCATGTCGTTGATAAATTCCAGCACGCTGTCGGCATAGGCATACATATCTTCGGCCAGTCCTGCGGGCAAATCCTGATGCACGCCGCCGGGGCGGAAATAGTTTGCATGCAGACGCGCGCCGCAGACACGCTCGTAAAATTCCATCCCCAGCTCGCGCTCTTCAAAGCCCCAGAGCGCTGGCGTCAGCGCGCCCACGTCAAGCGCGTAGGTCGTCAGGTTGAGGATGTGGTTGAGGACGCGCCCCAGTTCAGCAAACAACACGCGGATATGCTGCCCGCGCGGCGGCGCGGTGATGCCGAGCAGCTTTTCAACGGCAAGTGCAAAGGCATGTTCCTGATTCATCGGCGCGACGTAATCAAGGCGGTCGAAATACGGCACGGCCTGAAGATAGGTTTTATGCTCGATCAGCTTTTCGGTGCCGCGGTGCAAAAGACCGATATGCGGATCAGCGCGCTCCACCACTTCCCCATCCATTTCAAGGATCAGGCGCAAAACCCCGTGCGCCGCAGGGTGCTGCGGGCCGAGGTTGATCGTATAGGGCCTGATCTTTTCGCGCGGGGCGAGGTCTCTGTCCTCTGCGCTCATGCTTTTTTCTCCTCAAGCGGTTTCAGCGCGGAGCCGACTTTGGGCTTCACGGCTTTTTCGTCGCCGGGCAGCTGCAAGGTCGTCATGCCTTCCCACGGGCTGGTGAAATCAAAATTGCGGTATTCCTGCGCCAGTTTCACCGGCTCGTATACCACGCGTTTTTGCGTTTCGTCATAGCGCACCTCGACAAACCCTGTCAGCGGGAAATCCTTGCGCAGCGGATGGCCTTCAAATCCGTAATCGGTCAGGATGCGGCGCAGATCGGGATGGTCGTTGAAACGCACCCCGTACATGTCCCAGACTTCGCGCTCAAACCAGTTGGCACCGCTGAAGATTCCGCAGACGGAATCAACCGGCGTTTCCTCGTCCGTCACAATTTTGACGCGGACGCGCATATTGTGTTTGAGGCTGAGCAGGTTATAGACAATCTCGAACCGCTCGTCGCGTTCGGGATAATCCACACCGCAAACATCCATCAGCTGGCGGAAGTCGCAATTGGCGTCGTTCACCAAAAACGTGATAAAACGGCGCAGGCCTTCGCGGCGCACGGTGAAAATCAATTCTCCGTGAACCATTTCTTTTTTCAGGATCGCGGGCATCATCGCCGCTTCGATATAATCGCCCAGTGTTTCGACGTCTTCGACCGACATGCTGTTACCTCACCAAACGCGTGTCTTCACGCTGGATTTTCTTTTGCAATTGCAGGATGCCGTAGACCAGCGCCTCCGCCGTCGGCGGGCAGCCGGGCACATAAATATCAACCGGCACAATGCGGTCGCAACCACGCACGACGGAATAGGAATAATGGTAATACCCGCCCCCGTTGGCGCAGGAGCCCATCGAAATCACCCAGCGCGGTTCTGCCATCTGGTCGTAAACCTTGCGCAGGGCGGGCGCCATTTTGTTCGTCAGCGTGCCGGCGACAATCATCACATCGGACTGGCGCGGGCTGGGGCGCGGAATGACGCCGAAACGGTCGAGGTCATAACGGCTCATGTAGCTGTGGATCATCTCGACCGCGCAGCAGGCCAGGCCGAAGGTCATCGGCCAGAGCGAACCGGTGCGCGCCCAATCCAGCAGGTTATCGACCTTCGAGACGATAAAGCCTTTTGTTTGCAGCTCTTCCGTTGCGGCTTTAATCACCGCGCTCTGGTCTGCACCCGGCGGGATCGGCCGGCCGATTTTCAAATCCGTGTTCATGCGATTACTCCCAATCGAGGGCGCCTTTGCGCCACTCGTAAATAAAACCCACCGTCAGTACGCCGAGGAAAATCATCATCGACCAGAAACCATAAAGACCGATATCACCCAGCGTGATCGCCCAGGGAAACAGGAACGCGATTTCAAGATCGAAGATGATAAAAAGAATAGCGACAAGATAAAAACGCACGTCGAACTTGCTGCGCGCATCGCCAAAGGGCTCAAAGCCGCATTCATACGGCGAATTTTTTTCGCTGTCCGGCTTTTGCCGCGCCACCAGAAACGACGCGAGCACCATCGCCACCGCAAGCCCCGTGGCAATGGCGAGGAAAATAACGATGGGCAGATAGTCGCTCAGAATTTCGGTCGCAATCATGTCGCGCGCTTCCCTGAAAAAACGGATCAAACCCCGTGACATGAACCGTCCGCGGCGGACGGGAATCACGGGCGAAACAATATTACGCCTGTCAATCGCAGGGTGAAAGAGCTTTTCGCTGTTTTATGTTTGAAAAAAAAGGACTTTTCGGATTATCTTGAACACCGGTCACGACGGCGTCAAAACAGAAATAGGCGGCGAGAATGGCGCGAGTGACGGGACTTGAACCCGCGGCCTCATGCGTGACAGGCATGCGCTCTAACCAACTGAGCTACACCCGCAATTCTCTTGCAGTCAGGACGTATTTAATGACGTTTTTTATCCGCTGTGTCAACGGAATAAAAATCAAAATGCGCAGATCGGTGCCGCGCCGACGCGCCGCCTCTTAACTTTTTGATTTAAATGGCAAATTAGAGGTGCGCGTCAAACCACATCGGCCGGCGCCAGCTTGCAGCCGTCTTGCAGATTACCGATTTCGATCTGAATCGT
>JAUXOC010000056.1 GCA_030682495.1 Alphaproteobacteria bacterium
GCATCGGCCCCGAAGTCCACTACGACAAAGAGCGCGGCACGTCTTTCCGCCTCCGTGTGCGGGCATCGCCACGGTTTTTGTAAGCGCGCGCGGTATTTCAAAAATCAGAGGTCATTCCGGCGAAGGCCGGAATCCAGAAATCTAATCCAGAAATCTAATCCAGAAATCTATCGGCACAAGCGGTCAAGCGAAGCGCTGGACACCGGCCTGCGCCGGTGTGACGGCTCTGCTACGGGAGCTTAAGGCTTCAACGGCAATTTGATATGCGGGTCGCGGCGGCGGGTGAAGAGCAGGGCGGGCAGTAAAAGCAGCCCCGTGCCAAGGCCGCCAGCCGCACCGCCGATGAGGCCGGCTTGCGCGTATTCCTTCGCCCCCTCGGCCATCATGTCGCCGACTTCGCGTGACATTTCTTCGTCCGTCAAATCATCGCCAAATATCGCACCGAAAACGGTCGATAGTTGCGATTCCTGCAAATACTGAATGCCTCTGGTGTAGTTGCCCGTGCGGTCCGACACATCGAAGCCGACGCGCATCTGGTAATCCGCGATCAAATGGCTGTAATTCTGTTCGGAAATGTTATGCGACATACGCAGGTCGTTGACAAAGGAGACCGCTTCATCGGTCAGCACGGCTTGCAGCACGGCAGCTTCGTCGGGATTGATTTTTTTTGCCGCGGTATGGCGCTGCGCCAGCCGCTCCATGGTGTCGATGCGCGCGGTGAATTCATCGATGTGATGCGGCTGGATTAGGTCGGGTGCGGCATCGGCGGGCAGGCGGCCTTTGTAGAAATCGCGCAGCGACATCTCGCCTTCCTGAAACTGGCTCGCCTGCATCAGTGTGAACTGGCTGACCTGCGGCTGGGTTTCGCTCTGCGCGACGTCGTGGCCGATATAGGCACCGCCTGCGGCACTAAAGGCCAGCACGATGGATGCGGTCATGACGCGCATTTTTTTGCTGGCGGCACGGGCTTTGTCGTTGAAGGACTTGCGAAAGGACATATCAAATCTCCGGATCAAACCTTTGGGCGCGGGCAGGGGGCTGCGGGCGCGTGAATTTTTCAAAAAGGATAATCCGCGTTTTATAGGCCTGTGCGGCGGGGCTGTCAATATGCTCTGGAAAATGGATGCTGCGCTGCGGAATCCTTAAACCGCAAGGAACAACAAAACCAAAAGCCCGAAATCGCGGTTGGCGCGGAACATGGCAAGGCTGCTGTGGGCGTCGTTCATATCCCAGCGTCTCAGCTGCCACAGCGCATGCGTGGCGGGCAGCGCCCAGAGGGCGAGGGTATAGCCAAGCCCGCCTGCGTTGATCTTCGCCGCCGCAAACAGCGCGAGGGCGAGGATGAAAAACAGCGTGACCCAGATTTTGCTTTTGGCGCCAAACAGCCGCGCAGTTGATTTGATACCGGCCAGCGCGTCGTCTTCCTTGTCCTGATGCGCATAAATGGTGTCATAGGCGAGCGTCCAGAAAATGCCGCCTGCATAGATCATCAGCGGGGTGAGGCTTAATCCGCCCTCAAGCGCGCTCCAGCCCATCAGCGCGCCCCAGTTGAAAGTGAGACCGAGAAATGCCTGCGGCCACCATGTCACGCGCTTCATCAGCGGATAGGTCAGCACAAGCCCTAGCGACAAGACACCCAGCAAGACAGTCAGCCCGTTAAACCGTAGCAAGACCAAAAGCCCGCCCGCCAGCAGGAAGCCGAGGAACATCATGGCCTGCCGCACCGCGACCTCGCCCGCAGGCAGGGGGCGGACGCGGGTGCGCGCCACGGCGGCGTCCAGCTCGCGGTCCCACAGGTCATTGATGACGCAGCCGGCGGCACGCATGACAACGGCACCAAGGGCGAAAAGGGCGGCATAGCGCCAGCCCTGCGCGCTCAGGCCTACGATTCCCCCTGCCGCCATGGCCAGCGACCACCAGCAGGGCAGCAGCAGCAGCCACGTGCCGATCGGCCGGTCAAGGCGGGCAAGCGCGATATACGGGTGCCAGCCCGCCGGTGTGCGGGTAAAAACGGGGTGGGTTTTGCGGATGTCAGTTGTCATGAGGCTCTGGTCTTTTGCCCAAGTGTATATTTGAACGGATAGGGGGGGAAGTGGTATCCTATAGGTATGAGCGCTGAAAACGACCATGCCCGCCTGATCCGTCTTTTTGTCCCGCAGGAACAGCCTGCGGCAGCCCAGCTGTGCGAGCTGTCGGAACGTCAGGCGCATTATCTGCGCAACGTCATGCGCTGCGCCGTGGGCGACCGTCTGCGCGTTTTTGACGGCACCAGCGGCGAGTGGCTGGCCGAGATCAAAGAAGTCTCTAAAAAGAAGGCATTGATTTCATTTGTTGAACAAATACGTGAACAAGTAAACAGTCCGGATATTTACGTGCTGGCCTCGCCGGTTAAAAAAGAAGCTTTTGATTTTATGATCGAAAAGGCGTCCGAATTGGGGGCAAAAGCTTTTCAACCAATCGCTTGCGCCAGAACAGTCATCCAGCGGGTTAATGAAGACCGGCTGCAGGCGCTGGCGGTTGAATCGGCCGAGCAGTGCGAAAGGCTCGACGTCATGCGTATTTTGCCGCTCAAAACACTAAAAGATTTTTTAAATTCAATGCCTTTAGATAAAAAGCTGATCTTTTGCATCGAAAGAACGCAGGCGCCCATGATCTTGCCGCGCCTGCAGGAAGCGGAAACCAAGCTGCCGCTGGCGGTTCTGATAGGCCCCGAGGGCGGTTTTACGCCGGAGGAGGCGGAAATGGTCGCTGCCATGCCGCAGGCTATCCCTGTGTCTCTGGGGCCGCGCATCTTGCGGGCAGAGACGGCACTGGCGGCGGCGCTGACCTGCGTGCAGGCGACAATCGGTGACTGGCCCGTCAAATAAATTTCCATAAGTTAAAAACAAAACATCGTTTCAAGGTAATGAAATTGCTTTGAAACATAATTACATTATCAAAAATAATATTGACATAACCGACTAAATTCGGTATAAATGCCTAAAGTCCCGCGAAATGCCAACAGTGTTGTTCTTAAACATAAAAAATAGATTGGCACGGCGGGATTTTTTAGGTTAAAACGTCCTCTTTTTTAAAATTAACCAAGAAATGCATGGTGTGTGAATGTCGAGTGCCAGTCAGGTAGATAGCAAGCCAATCAAAGACAAGCGTGAGCTGGTCGAATGGTTCGAACAGGGATGTACCCCTGCTGACAAACTGCTTATTGGCGTCGAGCATGAAAAACCGCCTTTTTATCTGGATAATAACCAGCCGGTTCCTTTTAAGGTGACGCCGCTCTCGAGCGATATCCAAAAAAACACAGGCTCGAATGTACGCCAGGCGCCCGCGGAGCTTTCGAGAAGCACGCTTCGTGATGCTATAAAACCGCAAGATAACTTGAACTTTGAGAATGCCAGACATGGTATCTCCGATTTCATTGCCAAAATGACAGCCGAAAAAGGCTGGTATCCCGGTCAGCCGGAAAACGGCTTGGTCGTTGATATGCAGAAAAACAATGCCAGCTGGACGTTCGAGCCGGGTTTGCAAATGGAAACCGGCGGCGCGCCGCTGAGAAACGTTCACCAGAACGCCAAAGAAACCGACGAGACGATCAAGGAAGCGGTCGAGGTGGCGAAATCTCTCGGCTTCGGCATTCTCGCGCAGGGTTTCCATCCGACGCATCTGTCCAAAGATCTGCCTGCGATGCCCAAATCGCGCTATCAGGCACTGGCGACATGGTTCAAGGAAAAGAAATTCCCGAACGCGCAAGACGTGGCCTCCTGCACGTCGACCGTTCAGGTCAACATGGGCTACCAGTCCGAAGAAGACATGGTCAAGATGCTGCGCGTCAGCTTGTCGCTGCAGCCTGTTGCCGTCGCGCTCTTTGCCAATTCGCCCTTCGCGGAAGGCAAGCCGACCGGCTATCAAAGCTATCGCAGCCATAAACTGTACAAAAATATGGGCGGCCGCTACGGCTTTATGCTGCCTGTTGCTTTCGAAGAAGGTTTCGGTTTCGAAAAATTCGCCGAATACGCGATGAGCACGATGCCGATGCTGGGTCTGTACAAAGGCAACGTCTTCATGGACGCCAAAGGCGGCAAGTTCGAAGATTTCATGCAGGGCAATCTGTCGGTATGTCCCGGCCAGAAAGCGACCATCAGTGACTGGCAGAACCATCTGAACACCATCTGGCCCGAAGTACGCCTGCGCAAGTTCCTCGAAATGCGCGGCACCGACAACGGCCCGCAGGAAATGATTAAGGCGCTGCCCGCATTCTGGGTCGGCATGCTGTACGACAAGCAATCGCTGAACGCCGCCTATGACATGGTGAAAGACTGGACGGAGAACGACCGCGAACTGTTGCGCGTCATGACCCCGCAAACCGGTTTGCAAACCAAATTCATGGGCACGACGGTACAGGAAATCGCCAAGAACTGTCTGGCATTGTCGGAAGAGGGGCTGAAACGCCGCAACATCCGCAACGAACACGGCCAGACCGAAGGCATTTATCTGGAGCCGCTGCACGAAATCGCAGACACCGGCCGCAATTGGGCGATCCGCCTCGAAGAGCGTTTCCACGGCGCATGGGGCGGTGACATCAACCGCCTGTTCGAAGAAATGTCCTACGAAGCCAATCCGTCCGTTCTGCGCGCCCCCGCGCCCGCACAAACGGCCAAGAAAATCTTCGTCCCCGGCGCCAAAAACGGCGGCTGATAACAAATTGAAATAAAAGGAAAATCCCCCGCTTTGCCGGGGGATTTTTTTTGTTTTTTTTCGTTGACAGCAGGGGTTAGTTTTCGTAAACATGGCGCATCACTATTGTCGTAATGCAGGGTCGCCATACCGCAGACTCGCTGCGACCTTCAGGAGTATTTCGATGACGACCAACCCCCAACCGAAAAATGCAGCGGGCGATGTTTTGCGCCTGCGTGATGAATTCATGCTACGCGCCCGTCAACAACAGCTGCGTGCGTACGAACTTGAAAATCAGGCGCGTCAGGCACAATTACATGCCAAAGAATTGATGCGTTCATCAGAGGTGTTGAATGAAGCCTATGTGCTGCTAAATAGTGCCGCGGCAAACGATGCCGTCACGATGAAACTGGAAGACCTGAGCAAAAAAGACGCTGCCAAAATCGCCAAAGCACGTTTTGTGTTTCTGGTCGATGGCTCCGGCAGTATGAGTGGTCGTTTTATAGACGCGACGATTGACGGGCTGACACAAATCGCCAACACGCTGGGTGCGCAGGGTGCAAAATTGGAAACAGTTCTGTTCGGTGACAATCAGCCGGTCGCGCTTGATCTTAAAGATCCAGCGGCCTGCGCACATGCCAAGCGTGGCCTGAACTGCGGTACCGATATGTTCTTCACGGTAGAGGCGCTTGCCGCCAGTTTGAAGAAAAACCAGCTGACGCATGTGATCGTTGTTAGCGACGGCGATTTGTTCGACGGCGGTAAAGTGACGCCTGTGCTCGAATCCATGCTGCGCGACTTTCCGCAAACGACGCTGGACGTTGTTCAGTTGTCTAATCGGCCTGGCCGCACGGCTGCGTCCTTCGCAACAAAGGACTTCGCCCGCGCAACCGGACTTGTAGAACATCAATCGATGATGCAGCGCATGATCGAAGGGCTGGAAGTTACAGGGCCGCGTATCCGCCCGCAAATGTCATACGCCACGCCGGAAACGGCTGCTGACGCCATCACCGATTTGCTGGCGAAGCGTTTGTCGGAAATTGTGCCCGCCGTCAAGAAGGCGCCTGCACTCAAAAGACCGGCCTCCGGCAAATAATCCGGACACCACGTCAAAAAAATCCCCCGGTCAAACGGGGGATTTTTTTGTCTGGGACGGGGCGTTATTTAGGGCTTCTCGCCGCCGGGGCAGTTGTTGCCGTGCTGTGACCAGTCGACGACTTTGCCGCCTTTCAGGTGAAAGCTGCGTTCGCAGGACAAACGCACGCGGCGCGACGGGCCGCCCGCGCAGGTCGAATAACCGAAATTACCGGGAAAGCTGCCGATGCAGACGGTGCTGGTCGGGCTATCGAACCGGTCGGAGAATTCGTCGTAGCTGATGATCTTGATACCGCTGTCGAGCTTATAGACCTTGTCCGGCACGCCCCATGCTTTGATGACGGCTTCTTCGTTCTGGCCGATATATCCGTTCATGCGCTCGGTATTCCGCTCTACGCTGGCACCGGCACAACCGGCGAGAAGCAGGATAAGAAAAAATGCGGCGAAGGCGTGTGTATTTTTCAAGTTCAATTCCTCCAGAAGCTGGGTAGCAAAAGCGCGTAGACGGTGAAAAGTTCCAACCGTCCGATGACCATGACCAGACCGAGCGCCCATTTCGCCCCGTCGGGGATGCTACTGAAATTGCCGGCGGGACCAAGTTCTTGTGTTAGGCCGGGGCCTGCGTTCGCC